>JALLOM010000107.1 GCA_027717865.1 Acidobacteria bacterium AH-259-O06
GCAAATGTTGTTTTAATGTGCTATCGTGTTAACACATTAACATGGAACGGGAGCTGAAGAATGATCGAAGCGTTTGGGATTTGTTCGATGCCATTGTGCAGCTTAGGGACCTGCAGGAATGTGCTTGTTTCTTTCGGGACCTGTGCACCTTGACGGAACTCAAGGCTATGGCCGAGCGATGGGAGGTTGCTCAGATGGTGGCTGAGGATGTCCCTTATCGACAGATCAGCGAACGGACGGGCGCCAGTACCGCAACCATTACCCGAGTCGCTCACTGGGTGAATTACGGCGAGGGCGGTTATCGGCTGATGCTGGAACGCGCTGGACTGCGTAGAGCAAAAGAGCAAAAGAGCAAAAAAACAATAGAGCAATAGAGCAATAGAGATGAAGTTAAACGATGAGAACTTGAAAATTGCGATCCAGCGGCAGGGCCGTTTGGCGGAACCTTCCAGACAAATTCTGAAGTCGATTGGTCTGGATTTTGAGTACCACCAGGGGAGATTGTTCTCACCTTGCCAAAATTTTCCCCTGGATATTCTTTTCTTGCGTGATGACGACATCCCTGAATACGTGCAGGATGGAGTCACTGATCTGGGTATTGTGGGACTCAACATAGTCCAGGAAAAGGCAGCCGAGGTGGTTCGTCTGGATTGCCTGGGGTTTGGTTCTTGTACCCTGTCGATCGCCGTGCCCCAAAAGAGCTCGTTTCGTACTGTGTACGATCTGGAAGGCAGGCGAATCGCCACTTCCCACCCTCGCGTGCTACAGCGTTTTCTAGAAGAGAAAGAGGTAAGTGCTCGAGTCATTGAAATCAGTGGCTCAGTGGAAATCACTCCAAGCCTCGATATTTCCGACGCCATTTGTGATCTCGTTTCAACGGGGAGTACTCTGCGCATCAACGATCTGGAACCGATTGAAGTGGTTCTGAAGTCCGAAGCCCTTCTGATAGCCAATCCTCGATCCTTGAAAGACAGCAGGCGTCGGCAGTTAATGGAACGCCTGCGGGTCCGCTTTCAAGGGAACATCCGGGCGCGAAGGACAAAATACGTCATGATGAATGCTCCCAGGGAAGCTTTGGAAGAAATCAAAGAGATCCTGCCCGGGATGAAGAGCCCTACCGTTGTACCCTTGGCTGAAGAGGGAATGGTAGCCATTCATTCTGCGGTTCCAGAAGAAGTTTTTTGGGACGTCATTGAAAGGCTCACAAAAACCGGGGCTTCCGACATTCTCGTGGTTCCCATAGAGAAAATGGTGATGTGATGAAAGCATATCGACTAGGAGATCTCAGCCGGGAGTTTGTCGAGCAACTGTGCTGCCGTAATCCCATTGCCGATCCTTCGGTGATGGAAACCTGCCGGACTATTTTCGATGATATCTCAACCCGAGGTGATGAGGCTGTCCGCCAGTATACGCGTCAATTTGACGGAGTGGAGATCCGGGAGATTGGAGTTCCAATGGCAGAGTTTTCTCAGGCAAGACACAATGTCTCCAGCCAGGTGGTGAGAGCATTGGAAAGGGCCGCGCAGAACATCCGCAAGTTTCACGCCGCCCAACAGATTTCCGAAAAACCGCTGGAGGTCGAGCCCGGTGTCTGCTGCTGGCGGGAAAGCCGACCGATTGACTCGGTGGGCCTTTATGTCCCCGGTGGAAATGTGATTCTCCCTTCCACTGTCCTCATGCTGGGAATTCCTGCCCAATTGGCCGGCTGTCCAAGCATTATTTTGTGTGTGCCGCCGCAGGATGACTTGAGGATATCCCCTGAAGTTCTCTTGGCAGCAGAAATCGCGGGTATCAGCCAAGTTTTTACGATCGGCGGAGCGCAGGCTATTGCCGCCATGGCATTGGGAACGGAGACTGTTCCCAAAGTCGATAAGATTCTCGGCCCGGGTAGTCGCTGGGTCCAAACGGCCAAATTATTGGCCACGTTGAAAGGGATTGCCATTGACATGGTGGCTGGACCAACGGAGGTGCTGGTCATTTCCGACGATTCAGCCGCTCCTGAATGGGTTGCCAGTGACCTCATCTCCCAGGCTGAACATGGGAGTGACAGTCGGGCCGTTCTGGTGTCTACTTCCAGCCAGGTTTTGGAAGAAGTTGCCCAGCTGGTGTGGCACCAGATCCAAGATTTACCTCGCAAAAATTTCGCGTCAGAGTCGCTCCGTAGCAGTTTTGGCCTCTTGGCCGAGTCCATGGAAGAAGCTTTTGACTTTGCCAATTTGTATGCCCCCGAGCACTTGATTCTGCACCTGGAAACTCCGAAGCAATGGATTAAAAAAGTACGATGCGCCGGGTCGGTCTTCTTGGGAGCCTGGTCTCCTGAAGTCGCCGGAGACTATGCTTCAGGCACGAATCACACGCTGCCCACCTCGGGTCTTGCCCGCGCCTTCTCAGGTGTGTCTCTGGATAGCTTCGTAAAGAAAATCACTTTTCAGGAGCTGACCAGCCAAGGACTTCAGCAACTGGCTCCTACGCTGGAAACACTCGCGGAATTGGAGAGTTTGGAAGGGCACCGGCGTGCTGTTCGCGTCCGGTTGAATTCAGAATGCAGAATTCAGGATTCAGAATCCAGAATCAAGAATCCAGAATCCAGAATCCAGAATTCAGAAGCTCCCAACTCAGAACTCAAGACTCAGAACTCAGAACTCAAAACTCACCGCTCAACAGCTCAAAAGCTCGAAAGCTCAAAAGCTCAGCACCCGGGATACAACAACTACAAAATAGATATCACTCAATTGATTCGGCCGAATATTCTAAACCTGGAACCTTATCACTGTGCCCGAGAGAAGATCCAGGAGGGGATTTTGCTCGATGCCAACGAGAACCCTTACTCCCAAGAGTGGGAGGGTGTCCAATTAAACCGCTACCCGGATCCTTTCCAGTGCCGACTGAGAGAAACCATTGCGCGATACCTGGGAATAAGGGTCGAGAATGTAGCGGCGGGTGCGGGCTCTGATGAGGTGCTGGATTGGATTTTTAAAGTGTTCTGCCGGCCTGGACAAGACCGCATCGCCATCGCCGAGCCCACCTACGGAATGTATCGAGTGACAGCCAATGTCTTCGGGATTCCCTCATTTGAGTTTCGGCTCGACAAAAGGTTTGATTTCAACGCAAAGCAGTTCTTGAAAGTGGTGTCTGATGACACGAAAGTTCTGTTCCTGTGCTCACCTAATAACCCGACCGGTAACTTGTTAGATCGCCGTCAAATTTTCCACCTCTGCCGAGAATGGAAAGGGATTGTGATGGTCGATGAGGCTTACATTGAGTTTGCCGATCAGCCCTCTCTGGTAATGGAACTCCAAGAGGTTCCTAATCTCATTCTTCTCAGGACGTTGTCGAAGGCCTTTGGAAGAGCAGCAATTCGCCTCGGTTACGCCGTCGCTTCTGCTCAGATTATTTCCCACTTTTTGAGAGTAAAGGCCCCTTATAACCTGAACGCCCTGAGTATGGAAAACGGCTGCCGGGTGCTCAGCCAGCCAGCCAGTCACTTGATTCACGTCGAGGAGATCCGAAAGGAGCGTGATAGGGTGGCCGAATGCCTGAGAGAGATACCCCAAATCGAAAAAGTCTTTCCTTCTCAGGCCAACTTCCTACTCTTTCGCTGTCCCGGGGCAACTCAGATTTGCAAGCGACTTCTGCAGAAAGGAATCGTTGTTCGGGACCGGAGTTTGCTGCCGGGGCTGAAGAATTGCATTCGAGTAAGTATCGGAATCTCGTCAGAGAATGATTTATTTCTCGGTGAATTGCAAAGGATCGTGAAGGGGATTTTATGAGCCGACGCACCGCATCTGTTAAAAGGGAAACCCGTGAAACACAAATTGAGGTCAATTTGAATCTGGACGGCCAAGGGGAGTGTACCTGCCGTGTGGGGTTGGGATTTCTTGAGCACATGCTCGAATTATTGGCTCGTCACGCCCGGATCGATCTCAAAGCCAGGGCCGAAGGAGATCTGGAGGTAGATGATCATCACCTCACTGAAGATTTAGGAATTGTTCTGGGTCAGACGTTAAATAAAGCCCTGGGGAGAAAAAAGGGGATTGAACGATACGGGTTTGTCCTGCTTCCTATGGATGAGGTCTTAATTGCGGTAGCCGTGGATCTGGGGGGACGTTTTGCTTTTTGCTGTAACTATCGACCTCAGCGGGAGAAGATCGGAGATCTTTCGACCGAATTGATCCCCCATTTTTTTCGATCTCTGGCCGTCGAAGCCAGGCTCAATTTGCATTTCAACTTTCTCAACCCGGGAGAAAATGAACACCATCGTATTGAAGCAATGTTCAAAGGGTTTGCCCGTTCGCTTCGAATGGCGGTCCGGATCGACCCGAAGGCGAAAGGGGAGGTTCCTTCGACAAAAGGGGTGCTGTAGGATTCGTGGCGGGGGGGGGGGGGGGGGGGACCTTGAGTTTTTCGTTTTTGGGGTCCAAAAACGAAAAACTCAAGGTCTGACCCCCGGCACGAAAACACGACAGCACGAAGGCACATGATCGTCGTTATCGATTACAAAGCCGGCAATCTATACAACGTGGGAAATGCCCTAAAATACCTCCAGGCGGATTTTATCTTCTCGGGCGATCCAGCCGTTGTAAGCCAGGCTGACAAAGTGATACTACCCGGAGTGGGATCGGCCGGAGCAGCAATGGAGTCCTTAGCCGAGCAGGGATTGGTCGAAGTACTGCAGCGCCTTCAAGTCCCTTTCTTGGGAATTTGTTTGGGACTGCAACTCCTGTTCGAAGTTTCCGAGGAGGACAACACTCCGTGTCTCGGACTTCTCCCGGGAACGGTTCACAAGTTTGACACCTCTCAGGTCAAAGTACCTCACATTGGTTGGAATCAGGTCAGACAATTAGGTGAGTCCTGCCAGTCCGCCTCCATTTTGTTCAAGGATATTCCCGGCCAGAGTTTCTTTTACTTTATACACAGTTATTTTGCTCCCGCTGCGAATGAAGTCACCGCGGCCGTGACCCAGTACGGAGACTGTTTTGCCTCGGTTGTAACCAAAGAAAACTTTTGGGGAGTGCAGTTTCATCCGGAAAGATCAGGGGAGATTGGTCTCAGAGTGCTTAATAATTTTTTGGAGGTCCGTTAGTCGTGTTGGTGATTCCTGCCATCGATCTGGTCGCCGGGAAATGTGTCCGTCTTTATCAGGGGGACTTCGAGAGACAGATGACATATGAAAAGGATCCGGTTGAGCAGGCGCGGGAGTTCCAGTCGGCCGGCTTTAAGCGGCTGCATGTGGTGGATCTTGAGGGAGCGCGTTCAGGTTCAGGTCACAATCGCCAAATGATTCGAGCTGTGATTGACGCCGTAGGCATCCCGGTCCAGGTAGGAGGAGGGATTCGAAGCAGCGAGGATGTGTCTGAGCTTCTTGACTGGGGTGCGCAATATCTGATTTTAGGGACGGTGGTCTTGAGGGAACCCGAGAGGGTGACACGCTGGGTGGAAAAGTGGAGTCCAAGTGCGTTCATTATTAGCCTTGATTTCAAAGGGAAAAAGCTTCACAGCCAAGGCTGGATGGAGCAGAGCAGTGTTGAATTGAAGAAAGCACTGGATCGAATTTGCAGATGGGGAATTGCTCAGGTGATCTGCACCGACATTGAGCGCGACGGCACACTTAAGCAGCCCCACTACTCAACTTATATTGAGTTGGTGTCTCAACTGACCCGCGAGCTCACGCTGATCGCGGCCGGAGGAATCAGCCGCCTGGAACACATTTCAAGACTCGAAAAGATCGGTGTCAAAGGGGTGGTGGTGGGACGTGCTCTGTATGAGGGACAAATCGCATGGGAGAAGCTGGTTCATGCTGGCTAAACGAATCATTCCCTGTTTAGACGTGGCAGGGGGACGCGTGGTCAAGGGAATCCATTTCGTTGACCTGAAAGACGCGGGGGATCCCGTCGAGCTGGGCTACCGCTACTATCGGGAAGGGGCGGATGAACTGGTTTTTCTAGACATCACAGCCACCGTAGAAGAGCGCAAGACAGTTGTGAATTGGGTGAGGCGAGTGGCCGATTCGATCTTTATCCCTTTTACTGTGGGTGGGGGAATTAGCACAATCGAGCAGGTTCAGGAACTGCTTCGAGCGGGAGCCGATAAAGTGTCGATTAATAGCGCGGCAGTGAGGCATCCTGACTTGCTGCGTGAGTCGGCACTTGCCTTTGGATCTCAATGCATCGTGTTGGCTGTCGACGCCAAGCGTACGAACAACAGTTGGAGAGTTTTCATCAACGGTGGTCGCGTCGAAACCGACCGTGATGCCTTGGAATGGATTCGTCTGGGAGAAGAGCTGGGGGCGGGCGAAATTCTTCTCACTTCCATGGACCGAGATGGTACCCAAAATGGATACGATTTGGAACTCTTACAAACGGTGTCCGGGAGCACTCGAATACCGTTGATTGCTTCCGGTGGAGCTGGCTGCCCGCAGCATCTTCTGGAAGGTCTAGAGGCGGGCGGTGCAGACGCGGTCCTGGCAGCCAGTATTTTCCACTACGATCGCTATTCCATCGCACACGTGAAGGAATATCTTGAGAGAAACGGAGTTGTTGTGAGGAGTTGAGAAGCCCGGAGCCGCGGGTCAGAATCCAGAATCCAGAATTCAGAATCCAGAATACTGACGCTCACCAGCTGACCTCCTGACCTGTAGTGAGTTTGGAGTTCTGAGTTTTGGGCTGCGCAGCTCAGAACTCACAATTGAGGACTCAGTAGAACTGAGGACTCAGAACTCAGAACTCTACAGCTTGAAAGCTCGATCATGGACATAAACCAATTAGATTGGCAGAAAACAAACGGTTTGATCCCGGCGATTGTTCAGGATGGACAAACAGGCCGAGTGCTGATGCTCGGCTTCATGAACCAGGCCGCTCTGGAGAAGACACTAAAAGGTGGATTGGTGACTTTCTGGAGTCGAAGTAGGCAGGCTCTCTGGACGAAAGGTGAAACCTCCGGAAACTATCTGAGGCTGAAGGAGATTAGGAAGGATTGCGATGGCGACGCCCTGATCGTGGTAGTGGAACCTCAAGGGCCCACCTGTCATCGTGGCACGCTTTCCTGTTTTGGTGAAGATAATGAATTCACCGCACTGGAGTTTCTGGGTTATTTGGAACGGCTAATTGAAAATCGACAAAAGGAGATGCCCGACGGCTCCTATACCGCCTCACTGTTTGCCCAGGGATTACCGCAGATTGCAAAAAAAGTGGGCGAAGAGGCCATTGAGGTTGTACTCACGGTTTCTCAAGACAAAGCACGATCCGTCGAAGAGGCTGCCGATTTACTTTACCACCTCCTGGTCTTCTTGGCGCAAAGGGGAGTGACGCTGTCCGAAATGATGGAGGAATTGAAAGGTCGGCATCTCCGCAGGAACTAGAATCCAGAATCCAGAATCCAGAAGCCAGAAGCCAGAATTCAGAATTCAGAATTCAAAAGTCAGAATAACTAACTTGAATTTCATCAGCTGTCCCAACCGTTCCCAGCGTCGAATGGGGTGATGAGGAAAAAACTTAACTTAACTTCATGTTTCGACCAAACAATCTTCTCCTGTGTGTTCATATTCTGGCTTCTGGCTTCTGGATTCTGGCTTCTGAATTCTGTCTCCTACGCGCTTAGCGGTTGCTCTTCTTCTTCGAACCGCTTGCCGGCGATAAAAGCCTGGACATAAGGGTCAGAGGAAGCGTGGAACTCTTCCTTGTTGCCTTCAAAGTGGATGCCTCCGTCCTTGAGCAGTATGATCCGATCAGCCACGATCTCAGTGCACTTCAGGTCGTGGGTGACCACGATGGAGGTCAAGTGCTCCTGTTTGTTCACCTTGCGAATCAATCGGCTCAGTGATTTTTTGATGATGGGGTCGACACCAGTAGTTGGCTCATCGTAGAGAATCATTTCTGGATTGTTGGCGATGGCCCGAGCAATCGCGACTTGTTTTTTAGATCCGCTGCTAAGTTCATCTTTGTGTAGATCCCCCATATTCTCCATCTCCACCGCGGTTAGTAAATAGTCCACTCGCTCTCGGATTCTTTCTTCGTCGCTAATTCCCATCTCGCGAAGGGGATAGGCGATGTTCTCTCTGACGTTTAGAAAATCAAAGACAGCCCCTCCTTGGAAGACGTAAGAGACTCGCTTGCGCAGCTCCAGCAGCTCTCGCTCGCTCATGGTGGTGATATCTTTTCCCTTAAAAAGAATATGACCCCGGTCGGGTTTGAGAAGTCCCGCAATCAGCTTCAGAGCAACACTCTTGCCGCTGCCGCTCTTCCCCAAAACGCCTAAAGTTTGACCTCGGCTGAGTTTGAGGTTGATTCCTTTTAGGACGGGATGATCAAAGGACTTCTCCACATCTTGCAGTTCCAGCACCACCTCACCCCGAAAGTCATCGAATTCAGAATACTTCTTATGAACAGGCTCGCTCTTGCGAGGATGGAAGAGCTGGCGCACCAATATGAGACCCAAAAGGGTCAAATATCCTAAAAAGATGACTACCACAAAGAACTTGAAGAGCATTGACTTCGAATGGAGAAACAGCAAAGCCGATCGACTGCCGACCGGAAGTCAAAAAAGGAATTTATGTTAATTGGATCAGCCAACTGCCACGTGGAGCCTCCCTTGGCGGCAGTGACCCTTGGAAGGATCCCACTTCAGTGTCTGATCTGGAACCGGATCAGCTTTTTGGCCATCTCCTTCCTGCGATCGCTGTTGCTGCACCTGTAATCACGCAGCCATTGTCGAAGCTCCTTGGGGTCTATTTCCAAGATTTCACAGACCCACAGCAAGCTTCCTGGGTGGGTTTCGGTGGAGTAAAACCATTCGAGGGCATCTTGTCTCCACACTTTCCATTCTTTATTGGAAGCCTTTTTCGGGGAGACTATATCGCGGAAGGCCTGAAGCAGAATACCCAAAGCCAGATTTCGCAGAGAAGGATCCGGCTTTTTCGTCTGTGGATACAGACCTTCGCTTTCAAGAACTGTTGCTTTCATCTTTCTTTCTATATTGAATGTAGCTGGCCCTTTTTCTATTAGTCTTGACGAAGTCACTTTTCTTCTTTTTCGCCTATCTCTTTGATGCCTGATTCGGGAAAAAGTTTCATCTTCTACCAACAATCTGCACCTCCCTTAGACGCCATTTTACGTCGACGAACTTACCGTGCCCATGTATTGTCTATATTATGTCTATATATTGTCCATAACTATCCGTTGAGCCGGTGCTGGAATTGGATACGCTGGAGCATCCTGAAGGTTCCAAAGTTCTAAGTTGAAGGTTTGAGCTTTTAAAGTTCCAGGTTCCAGGTTTCAGGTTGAATGCTTTCTTGTGGATTCTGGATTCTGGATTCTCAATTCTGGCTTCTGACCTCTGGCTCCTCACAATCGGTAGTCCCTGATTTCATGCTGGGTTAAAATAGCCCTAGTTTTGTAAAGGAGGAGACGAAGATGAGTGTTGAAAGACCGAACGCGGTTACTCTTAAAGACCAGCCTTTTACGCTGGTTGGCCCTGAGTTAAAAGTTGGTGACAAGGCCCCTGATTTTGTCGTCGTCGGGAAAGACCTAAAGCCGGTGACTTTGGCCGATACTCGTGGGCTTCGAGTGTTCAGTGTGGTACCTTCGCTTGACACGCCCGTTTGCCATGCCCAGACTCGGCGCTTCAATGAAGAGGCGGCCAGTTTGCCTGATGTGAAGATTTACACGGTCAGCATGGACCTTCCTTTTGCCCAGAGTCGCTGGTGTGCCGCGAGTGGTGTGGAAAAGTTGGTTATGCTCTCCGACCATCGAGATGCTAAGTTTGGCTCCAGCTATGGCACCCTGATCAAGGAGCTGCGGTTGAACTCGCGCGCGATTTTTGTGATCGACGAAGAGAATACCCTCCGGCATGTGGAGTACGTCAAGGAGGTGAGCAACCATCCCAACTACGATGCAGCTCTTGAGGCTGTCCGGAAACTCACCGGTACACAGACAGCTTGAACCAACGAGCTCAGGTTTCAGGTTC
>JALLOM010000108.1 GCA_027717865.1 Acidobacteria bacterium AH-259-O06
AACCGAAATAAACAGGCTTTTGTGACCGTCTCTGCTAGTCGCCGCTGTGTTAGAACCGACCAATGGTTTGGAGTTAAGTTATTCTGGGCTGATCTTGAGTGATCGCAGGAATTTCTCGTCCTGGGTGGTCAGCTTAAGATGCACTGTAGGCAGCTGTTTTGGGGTGGAGGATGATTCCTCTCTGCGGTTGAATCCAATCGTTGCTTCAATGATTAGAAAGATCTCGTAACCGACATCCCGAATATCCTGAATGGCTGCATTAATCTGGGGGGACTCGGTGAGAGCCTGATTAATAGCTGTCTCTAACTTTTTGCGATACTCTTTAAGTTCCTCATCCTCCATTTGAACCTGATCCTTTTCTTCTGCTAATATCCGAAACCGCTCTCAAAATTATAATATCAAACTCCAACCCGATGTAAAGTGAAAATCGGCTACCAGAGGCAAGGCTCCAACGCGAAACAAAGAAAGTCCCGACGGAAGATTTTTTACCGTCCTGAGGACGCAGACTTCTTGGATTATCACAAGGATCTCGGCGATCCAGGCCAGTACCCTTTCACACGGGGAATCTATCCGGAAATGCATCGTACCCGCCTGTGGACCATGCGGCAGTACGCGGGCTACGCCGGCCCGGAAGAGTCCAATCGACGTTATCGCTATCTTCTCTCCCAGGGCACAACAGGATTGTCCGTTGCTTTTGACCTTCCGACCCAAATCGGACTTGATTCGGATCACCCACTCGCTGCGGGAGAAGTCGGGAAAGCAGGTGTTGCCATTGACAGTCTTGAGGATATGGAGCGGCTGTTTGACGGGATCCCTCTTGGTGAAGTGTCGACTTCCATGACCATTAATGCCACTGCCTCTATATTGTTGGCACTGTATCTGGTGGTCTCGAAAAAGCAGGGTGCAAGCTGGAAAGAGCTCCGAGGCACCATCCAGAACGACACCCTCAAAGAGTATATTGCCCGTGGAACCTATATTTATCCTCCAGAGGCCTCACTGCGCATGATCACTGACATTTTCTCTTTTTGTCACCGAGAAGTGCCGCGCTGGAACACCATTTCGATTAGCGGTTACCACATCCGGGAGGCCGGATCCACCGCTGCTCAAGAAATCGCTTTCACGCTTGCCAATGGGGAGACGTATGTCAAAGCTGCGCTTGACGCGGGTCTGGATATCGATGATTTCGCTCCCCGACTCTCGTTTTTCTTTAATGCCCACAATAACATTTTTGAGGAAGTCGCCAAGTTTAGGGCGGCGCGGCGTCTTTGGGCCCGCCTGATGCGAGAAGGACTGGGAGCCCGCAGGCAAAAGTCCTGGATGCTGCGCTTTCACGCCCAGACAGGGGGTAGCACGCTCACTGCGAAACAAGCTGACAACAATGTTGTGCGGGTGACGCTTCAAGCTTTGGCTGCGGTCTTGGGAGGAGCCCAGTCGTTGCACACCAATGCGAAGGACGAAGCTCTGGCTCTACCCACAGAACAGGCCGCCCGTCTGGCCTTGCGGACTCAACAAATCTTGGCGTATGAGAGTGGAGTTTCAGAAGTAGCCGATCCTTTGGGGGGAAGTTGGTATGTGGAAAAGCTGACGAGGGAGCTGGAACAGGAAGCGGAAGCCTATTTGGAAAAGATCCGATCTCTGGGAGGAATGCTGCAAGCCATCGAGTCCGGGTATGTGCAAAAAGAAATACAGGAGGCTGCCTATCAACAACAGAAACGTCTTGAAGCGGGTGAACAGGTGGTGGTCGGAGTAAACCGTTTCCGGAGCCAGGAAGGTCCTCCCATAGAGATCCTCCGCATTGATCCGAAAGTGGAGAAACAACAGGTCGAGAGACTCAAAAAGCTGAGGAAAAGCCGTGACTCGAGTCAAATCCAGCGAGCTTTGGACAGAGTGCGACAGGCTGCGCAAGGACCGGAAAACCTCATGCCGGCCATTGTTTCCGCCGTCCAGAGCCACGCTACGGTAGGAGAAATCGCTGACGCGATGAGGGATGTCTTCGGTGAATATAAGGAAACCGTTGTCATTTAAAACCGCGCAAACAGAGCCGCGACCGTCAAGGAGCGGTGGGAAATCTAACGGCAACTGCTGTAAGTCCTTGATTTGAAAAGTGTTTTGTTTTGCTCCGCTGCTTCACGGTCGCGGCTCTGCAGCACTCCAACCAACGGGTCGGAGTTAAGTGCATAGCCAGTATTATGATTCCCTTGGACTCCAACATATCCAGCGGTGGTGAGTTTTTATTGCAAGTGCGGCATCTACGCACGATTTTCCAGACAGAGCAGGGAAGTCTTCCTGCCGTTGATGATGTCAGTTTCAACGTGCGACGCGGAGAAACCCTGGGAGTGGTGGGAGAATCAGGATGTGGAAAATCCGTCACGGGACTTTCAATTCTTCGCCTGGTCGGCCCGCCGGGGAAAATTGTCCAGGGGGAGGTTCTTTTTCAAGAAACGAACCTACGGGAACTCTCCCGCTCGGAGATGCGAAAGGTGCGTGGGCGTCAAATCGCCATGATTTTCCAGGAACCCATGTCGGCACTGGATCCGCTGATGAAAATTGGGGTCCAGATGATCGAAGGGATGCAAGAACACCTTGGGTATGTGCGTAAATCCGCATGGAAGCAAGGAGTCGAGCTATTGCAGAGAATGGGTCTCCCGCAAGCTGCTGCCTGCATGAATGCTTATCCGCATCAACTCTCGGGCGGGATGTGCCAACGCGTTTTGATCGCTATGGCTTTGGCCTGCCAGCCTCAGTTGCTAATTGCCGACGAGCCGGCAACAGCGCTGGATGTAACTACCCAGGCTCGGATCCTGGACCTCCTGCGTGAGCTCAAAAGTGAACAGAGCCTGACTATGCTGATGATCTCTCACGATTTTGGAGTCATTGCCGATGTTGCCGACTGGGTTGCTGTGATGTACGCCGGCCAAGTTGTGGAGTATGGGCCGGCGGAACAGATTTTTTACCGCCCCAGTCATCCCTACACTCAAAGACTTTTGGCTTCTGTAGCCGGCATTTACTCCGATGTGAAACAAGAGTATTTGCCGGTGGTCGAAGGTACAGTCCCCGACATGGGAGCGTTGCCCTCCGGTTGTCGGTTTCATCCCCGCTGCCCGGAGGCGGAAGCCGATTGCCGTAAAATTCACCCCGAGTTGTTTCCGATCGGGAAAGAAGGTGCTTCGCATTGGGTTCGGTGCCTTAAACGAGAGAATGTAAGGGTAAAACCACATGCGGAGTAATCCTTCGGGCTATAAGGTGGAGTAGCCGAGAGCTAATGCTGGAGATCAAAAAACTATACAAGCACTTTGTTTTATCGAGAACTGGACAGCGTGGCCTGGGTCCGATTGCAGAAAATAGGCAGATGATTCGGGCTGTTGATGGAGTCTCCTTCACCATCGATCAGGGCGAGAGTTTCGGACTGGTGGGAGAATCGGGATGCGGCAAAACTACCCTGGCACGGTGCGTCTTAAGGCTGCTTGAGCCGACTGCAGGTCAAATTTTTTTTATGGGTAAGGATTTCTTAGCCCTCTCGGGTGTGGAGCTGCGGCGACAAAGAAAGAGAATTCAAGCCGTGTTTCAGGATCCCTACGGGTCGCTGAATCCGCGTATGAGCATCGGGAAGATTGTCGAGGAGCCTCTGGTTATTCACCATCTCGGAACCCACCGTGAACGAAAAGAGCAGGTTGGTGAACTCCTGCACATGGTGGGATTGGATGACAAACAACTCAACCGCTATCCTGAAGAGCTTTCGGGAGGCCAAAGACAACGCGTTGCTCTCGCGCGAGCGCTGGTCACTCGCCCTGACCTTCTTGTGGCGGATGAGCCAGTATCTTCGTTGGACATCTCCATTCAAGCCCAGATCGTCAACCTTCTACAGACACTTAAACGAGAGTTTCAATTGACTCTTCTGTTCATTTCTCATGGACTTCCGATTGTTCGCCACTTGTGTGATCGGGTGGCTGTCATGTGCCAGGGGAGGATTGTGGAGCTTACGAAGACCCGTGAGATTTTCGAAAACCCGCTGCATCCCTATACACGCGAGCTTTTGGAAGGGGTGCCTGAGCCCGATCCCAGAATTCAACGGCGGGAAGCGGACCAAAGAAAGCAACGACCTCCGAGGGCTGGATCACAGTCCCTGGGAGAACTGGAAGAAGTGGCCAAAGATCACTGGGTGGCGGGGGGGATAGGGGTCAAAGCGTGAATTTCCAATTTTTGGAATTTTCAACAACTTAGATTACGCTCAAACCGAAAAATTGGAAATTCACGCTCTGACCCCTACCAGTTCGTCTTCTTGGATGCGACCGTCGAAGAGATGAATGATACGATGAGCGTGCTGAGCAAGGTCAGGTTCGTGTGTTACCAATAAAATGGTGTTTCCTTGCTGATGGAGTTTGTCGAGAACTGCCAGAATCTCCAGCCCCGTGCGCGAATCCAGATTCCCGGTCGGCTCGTCGGCTAGAATGATGGAAGGGTTATTGACCAGAGCGCGGGCAATTGCAACCCGCTGGCGTTGGCCCCCCGAGAGTTCGTTGGGACGATGGGTGAGGCGGTCTCCCAATTCCACCCGTTCCAATGCCTGACGAGCCTGCTCTCTTCGCTGTGCGGCGGGCATGGCGGAATAGATTAGAGGAAGCTCCACATTCTGGAGAGCAGTGGCGCGGGCCAGCAGATTGAAAGTTTGAAATACAAAGCCAATTTCCCGGTTGCGGATATAGGCGAGCTCGTCATCGAGCATCTCACTGACGAGCTTCCCGTTCAAAAAGTATTGGCCCTGAGTTGGGGTGTCCAGGCAGCCGATTATATTCATTAAGGTGGACTTGCCAGATCCGGAAGGACCCATAATCGCTACATATTCATTTCTCTGGATCTGCAAGCTCGCACCATGCAGTGCATGAATTTCCTCGGTTCCCATTTCGTAGGTTTTCCAAAGATCAATGGTGCGGATCAGTGGTTCTGACATGGCGTCGCCCTGATTGTACTAACGTAAAGCCGTGTTGAAAAGTTTCAACAACCTTTGCTCAATACTTGAGCAAATTGCATTAATCCGCATTTCTCACACCAGGTCGTCACGAAGCGGCGAAAGCGCCGCCCCTACGGTACGTTGAGGAGGCCGAGGGAGCGCAATACTGGCAGGGCGGATGATTTCTTTGTTGCAGTAGAGAATTTATGAATAATCCGGGTTAACATAACACTTTGACGTTCGCCAAACCAAAATGCTGACCTTTGAGGATGCACTTGAAAAACTGCTGGTCTGTGTCCCGGAAGCGAGAGTCGTTCGTGTACCCTTAAAGGAAGCTTGGGGTCGGGTCCTGGTCAGCTCTATTGTAGCCGACCTAGATTTGCCTCCCTTTGATAAATCCTTTGTCGACGGGTATGCCCTACGCAGCAAAGACGTTGAGGCAGCTCCGGTTAAGCTCCAGGTCATCGGAACGGTGGCGGCAGGAAGTCAAAGCCAGCCCAGCGTCACTGCGGGCCAGGCGGTCCAGATCATGACCGGAGCTGCTGTGCCTCCGGGGACCGACGCGGTGCAGATGGTCGAGAAAACGCGCCGAGTCGCTTCAGAGGTCGTGGAAATCCTCGAGCCGATAGAAAAGGGAAAAAACATGGGGCCAAAAGGGAGCGAGGTGGGCAAAGGAACGGTTGTTTTGGCGCCTGGCACGGTAGTGGGGCCCACGGAGATGGGCGTCCTGGCCACCTTTGGCCACAAAGACGTCGAGGTTTACGCTGCACCAACCGTGGCCGTAATGTCTACCGGGGATGAGATTGTCGACGTCGGAGAAAGACCGAAGTTCGGACAAATTCGCAACTCCAATGCCTATATCTTGTGGGCACAGTGCCATAATCTAGGAGTGGAGGTCACAGTTTTCCCTACAATCCCGGATGATCCGGAGCGAACTCGGCAGGCAATCGCTCAAGGTTTGGAGTATGATCTAGTCCTTTTCAGCGGCGGCGTTTCCATGGGTGAATACGACTATGTTCACCAAGTGCTGGCGCAGGAGGGCGTAGACGTCTTCTTCCACAAAACAGCGATCAAGCCGGGTAAGCCCATCCTGGTCGGGCGAAAAGACGAACACATGCTATTTGGCCTGCCCGGCAATCCAGTGTCAGCCTTTGTGACCTTCGAACTCTTTGTTCGGCCTGCGATTCGTCGATGGATGGGTTTCCGCATCCCCTCTCTACGCAGGGTTTCGGCTGAGCTGGGGGCTAAGGTGAGACACAAGCCGGGGAGGAAGCTTTTCAAACCGGCGCGAACATTCTGGGCACAAGACAGTTTTAAGGTGGAGCCGATTGAAACCAAAGGCTCCTCCGATCTGGTCGCCTTCTCCCCGGCCAACTCGCTGCTGATCGTCGAGGCGGACCGTACGCACCTAGATGCCGGCCAACGGGTGGAGGTGGTTCTACTAGATCGTTATTTTGCCACCTAGCCCGCATTTCTCGGGGTGGTGGGGGGCAGACCTTGAGTTTTTCGTTTTTGCTGAAGTACAGCAATGTTAAAAAAAGGCAGGAATCCCATCAAAAACGAAAAACTCAAGGTCTGCCCCCCCACCCCCATCATCAGTATTGTGAAAAGGGGAGGAATATGAAACTCACTCACGTGAATGAGCAAGGGCGGGCTCAAATGGTAGACATTAGCCAGAAGAAAACGGTGCGGCGGACAGCCATCGCCGAAGGTAGACTTTTCGTGTCAGAGCAAACCCGCAAGCTGATTCTCGAGTCGGGTCTGCCCAAAGGGAATCCATTCGAGGTTGCAAGGTTAGCCGGAATTCAGGCGGCGAAACAAACGGCTCAACTTGTTCCTCTTTGTCACGACCTGAATCTTGATTTTGCCGATGTCCAGATCCAGCTACAAAAAGATGGATTTCTCATTCGTAGTCGTGTCAGTTGCCGGTGGGCTACGGGAGTGGAAATGGAAGCCCTGACCGGTGTGACTGTAGCCGCCCTAACGCTCTATGACATGTGCAAGGCGGTCGATAAGGAAATGGTGATTGGTGAGGTCCGCTTGGTGGAGAAAACAAAAAGCGGATAGGGGTCACACCTTGAATTTTTAATTGTCGGCACTTGTATCAGGCCCGCGAATGACGCGAATAGCCGCGAATCAGGCGGGCTTGATTCGCGGCCATTCGCGTCATTCGCGGGCTATTATTTACCGAATATCAAATTCATCAGCCATTAAGGCCAGGACATGGTTGTCTAAGAGCGCTGCAGACAATGGAAGTGGGAAGAGATCTCGTAAGGTGCGCCGTTTAAGATAGCGCACCATCCTCACCTTCTTTTCCTTAGGGAGCCCCGCCTCTGTTTGTGCCATCTCTAGTGCTTCGACTACTCCCCCGAACTGATCCAACAACATGTTACTTAAGGCCTGTGAACCGGTCCAGACACGGCCTTCGGCTACTTTACGAATCTCCGCGAGGGGCTTTTTTCGGCTCTCGGCTACTTTCTTGAGAAACAGCTCTTCGTAGAATTCTCGCATTTGGCCTTGAACAATCTCCGCTTCCTCCTCAGAAAAAGCACGCGTGGTAGACAAATAACCGGCTCGTTTTCCCTTATCTAGCCAGTCCACCGTTACTCCGACCTTGGAAAGGAGTCCGTGGAGGTTGAATTTTCCGTGAATCACCCCGATCGAGCCTGTTAGAGTTGCCGGCATTGCCAGGATCCGCCGTGCCGCTGTGGCCAAGTAGTATCCGCCGCTGGCCGCGACATCTCCAAAAGACACGATCACGGGTTTTTTTTGGTCGGTTATCCGGATCTCCCGCCGGATTAAATCGGAGGCGAGTGCTGAACCGCCGGGACTGTTGACCCGAATCACCACAGCTTTTACACGTTTGCGCTTACGAGCGTCGCGCAGAAAGCGAATTAAGGTCTCTGATCCGACAATGGGACGCTTGCCCCCCCTGCGGCGAGACTCACCTGTCGTAAGGATCCCTTCTGCCACCACATAGGCGATTTGTGGGCGGTAAATAGTGAACAATCGCTTAAGGAATCCTTCTCTGACGCGCAGCCTCGAAGCTGGGAGTTTGGAGAGCTTTGGTTGCTGCTCGTGAAGAAGATCCTCAAGCTCATCCTGGTAACGAATACCGTCAATCAAACCGTTCTCAAGAGCCTGACGAGCCGTGTAGGGTCCTCGGTCAATCCAGGCCTGAACCTGCTGTATGTCAACAGAGCGGCGGGCCGCAACCTTGGTTGCGAGTTGTTGTTGAAGATCGGTCAAAATCGAGTCCAGCATAGAGCGGTTGGACTCTGACATGTTCTCTCGCGTGAAGATCTCAGCTGCCGACTTGTATTCTCCTAAACTGAAGAGCTGTGGTTCGACACCTAAGTACTCAAGGAGGTTCTTGAGAAAGAAGACTTCAGCTCTTAGACCGACCAGATCCAAGGTTGCCGACGGCGGGACATACACCTGTTGGGCACCACTGGCGAGATAGTAGCTTTTGTTGTCAGCGTGCTCCAGGTAGGCCAGTGTCCGCTTCCCGGCTGCGTGAAATCGATCAAGCTCCTGATGAATCTCCTGGATTTCCCCCCATCCGATGGCAACATTCTTTAAGACCAGCAGCACAGCCTGCACACTTTTATGCAGGCGCGCAGTCTCAATGAGTTTTAGAAGCCAAGGGAAGCCAATTTGTTGTCGGTAGGCAAAGAAAGACAGTTCGGGACGATCTTCGACAATTTCACCTTGCAGTGTAATCTTGACGTAGTGCTGTTTTCGAGCCATACTCGACCACTCCAAAGCCGCGACCGAAGGGGAAGCGTCCTCAGCTATTCCGTTATTTGGAGTTTCCGGGCCACCCGTTCCACTTCGGACCAGACACGCAGCAGGTTACCGGAACAGATCTTTCGGATGTCCTGTTCCGAGTAACCTCGCTTCAAAAGCTCATAGATTAAATTGGGATAGTCGGATACATCCTTGAGCCCGTGTGGCAAAGAATCTCCGAGACCATCAAAATCGGAGCCAAAGCCGACATGGTCCACACCAATGAGTTGAACGACATGATCTATATTTGCCACCACGTCGGAGATGTCGGCATATTCAATAAAGTTCTCTTTCCGGTACTTTTTCATGTATTGCCTGGCTTCCTCATCCGCTTCCTTCAGGCTGTGGGCCCGCAGATACTCATTGATATGTTTCCGTCCCTCGTCCCGTTTCTTCCGGTATGTATCATTCACGAAGGAAGAGCCAAAGTTGATTTGAATCACGCCGCCGTTTTCTTTTAAGCGCACAAGCATCTCATCACTCATATTGCGCTCCCAAGCTGGAGTGAAGTAACGACAAGAAGAGTGAGAGGCGATTACAGGGGCTTTGCTAAGTTCCAGAACCTGGAAGAAAGTTTGGTCTGAAACGTGAGAAACGTCAATCATCATTCCGAGACGGTTCATTTCCACAACAACTTCCCTGCCAAAGGGACTCAGCCCATTCCATGTGCGCTTCGGATCGTACGAAGAATCACAAATATGGTTGTTTTTCGAATGTGTCAGCGTAATGTAGCGGGTTCCCCGATTGTAGAAATACTCCAGATTTTCAATTTGTCCTTCGATAGCAGCGCCATTTTCCATCCCCATGGGAAGAGAAATTTTCCCTTCTGCAAACTGCCGGCGAACTTGCGCCACGGATCTTGCCAGGGCAAATTTATCCGGCCACTGACTGGCAAATCCTTCCACTAGATCGATCAGTTCAACGGCCAGCTCCTTGGCACCGCCTTCCTGATATCCAGCAGGTATATAGATGGACATAAAAGCCACGTTCAGTCCGCCAATTCTTGCCCTGGGATAATCGAAGTCTCCCCCTTGCGTTCTCACCGAGATATCTTCCATTTTCTTTGTAAGGCGATCAGGAACGTCAATGTGCGTATCGACGATGATAAGTTTCTGGGCTAATTGTGCTGCTTTGTCTTTGAGCTGTTCATCGCTCAGTGCGGGTCTTTCTTTGGTCGTGACCTGTCGGCAGGTGAGGCCCCCAAGAATGAAAAC
>JALLOM010000109.1 GCA_027717865.1 Acidobacteria bacterium AH-259-O06
ACTAAAAAAACGATACCCAAAAGGGGAAACCACGAAACAGGAATTTGATAAGATTAAGGAAGAACTTCTAAGCTGATAACAGCAACACACTAATCGCCCAGGCTACGCGATCATCCGCCGCGCCGAAATGCTATGACTTCTACGTCGTGTCCACCAGGTGAAGGCACCCGAAAAGCCAGTGCTCACGAGAAACCAGGCCGGACATCATTCAGACATTGCTGAGTCTGTTCTGAGGCTATCGCTTAACGGAACCACTGGCTGGGATCCATCCCCACATTGGGTTCCTTTCCGTGCCTAATCCCGTCCCGAATCTTGATCAGATATTCAGCCACCTTCGCTGAAAATCCGGGGAGTTGTGCAAGATTTATTTCCCACAGGCGGGAATTCTGGCAGATATGATCCACAAAGTCGGATACCTGCTGTTTGTCGTCCTCATTGATCTCCTTCCAGTGTGAGAAAAAGTACTCTGCCTGATCGTCGTTGATCACATACAGCTCGTGGTCTCGCCGGCCAAAGATCCTTCCCCCCTTTTTTTCGACTCCTTTCATGAAACGAAGATAGAAGGCGAAGCCAAGGCAAAGCAAAGGCGGTGCCTGCTTGTTCTTTTCATAGTAGTTCTTAATCGACGGCACGACTCGCAAGCGCATTTTTGAGGTCGATTGAAATGTGATGTCGGGTAGTTCGTGTTTGAGATAGGGGTTTTTAAATCGCTGCAAGACCTCTTCGATAAAATTCCTGACCAAATCAGGGTCCAGATCCAAACTGGGGCCGATCTCGTCTCGCATGACGTGCTCAATGAAGTGGGATGCGAAAGGATGCTGCATGCTTTCCAAAATAGTGTTGTTGCCTAACAGAAATGCAAGCGGCACAGCGATGGTATGCGTCCCGTTTAGGATTCGAATCTTTCGCTCGCGATATGGGGTAATATCGTTGGCTACGATTACAGGAGCATTCACTTCGGCAAAATGGAGCCGCCTCTTCAGCGATTCGTCTCCTTCTATCACCCACAGCGAATAGACTTCAGCCACCGTGAGGAGACGATCTTGGTAACCCAGCTTTTCTTGGATTCTTTTGACTTCCTCGGATTCAGGAGTCCCGGTGACGATCCGGTCCACTAGTGAATTGCAGAAGTGGTTTGCCGACTTCACCCAATTGAGGAATTCATCCCCCAACTCCCAGCGGTGAGCCAACTCGAGAACAATTTCTGCCAGCCTAGCCCCGTTGTTATTGATCAGTTCACAGGGAATAAGAACAAGTCCCCTATCGGGCGCTCCTGCGAAGGCTCGATAGCGCTCATGAAGGAAGGCGGTCAATTTTCCGGGAAAGGACCGGGGAGGAGCAAGCTCGTGTGCATCGTCTGAATCCAAGACTATACCAACCTCGGTGGTGTTGGAGATGATCAGTTCCAAGTCCGGATTCCGAGCGCATTCCAGGACCTTCTCCCAGGCCTGGTTTGCTGACAGGGCGCGGCTGACCGAAGCGAGAATGCTGTACTCTTCAATGGGCTCGCCCTGCTTTAAGCCGCGAACGCACAGCGTATATAGCCCATTCTGTTGGTTCAAAAGATCTGCTCGTTTCCTGTCTGTGGACTGAACCACAACAATCCGGCCATTGAACACTCCTTCACGATTTGACCGATCGATGAATTTTTCAGCAAAGGCGCGCAGAAATCTCCCCGAACCAAACTGGAGAACTTTCTCCGGAAGATCCCAAATCTGTGGAGGTGGAATTCCAGTTTCCTGAAAGCTCTCAAATGAGGAGCTCAGAAGGAGTGATTTCGAGAGGCGGGGATATGTCATTCACAGACTCGTCCCGAAGTCTTCATCAAACTGCATCTTGGTCCAGTCACGATCAATTTCAGGTCGCAGCGCCGCCATCATCCAAACAAAATTGATCCCACGGCCAGGGATACCCACATTGGGATGATAGCCTTGTGTGATGATGACTGCATCGTCCTCGAAAACGGGTGCGATGAAATCGACCTTGCTCAGATCCCGGTACATTATCTGGATGCCGAAGGCCGGCTTGGGCATATCAATAAAGAGGTAGACCTCTTCTTTGGTTTGTGCATGCTCGTGCGGTGCCCAGCTCGTCCAATTCCCAGGTTTGCCGAAGGTCAGCCCGCAGATTAAACGCGAAGCGTCTACATTCTCATCAATAACCCTATAGACATCACGAACATACGTCTGCTCGCCTGCAGTGAGGTGAAGCTTGGGGTCGTTCTTCACAGATTCAAAAGAGACAAATTGCGGTTCGCTTTGCTTCTCACTCGGGGCCGACGATTCGACCAAGTCCAATTCACTCTCAGTAGTGACCTGATATGCTGTTTTCGGAGGAACATACAGTCCATCATAGCGTTTCATCGGGTATGTCTCGGAATCGATCGTGACCACCCCCTCGCCCTTGAGACAGATCAGGGCCACTTCCTGCTCTTCAGAGTTGGCAGATACTTCGTTGACTTCTCGATCCAAAATGATTCGACCACACGAGAGTACGACGAGTGACGTGTTCGTTGGCGTAATTGATATAGACCGTCCTTTGGTGCTTGCCGTGTTGCGAATCACGAATTCTTGATGTGTCACTGGATCACCTAGTTTTTCGAAGGGATTTTACTTTGAAGGAGAAAAGGGGGTCAAGGTCTGACCCCTCTCTGACCCCAGCCCCTCCGACAACAAGTGAACTTTTTGTGCGCGATCTCGTACTCAAGTGTGGGGAATTACAACACATACAGGAAAAGGGGCATACCGATGGGGACAAACCATAAGAACAACCGCAAACATTGGCGTTGGATCATTCTTGGAGCGACGGGTGTAGGGCTGGTGGCCGCCTTTTTGGGTTGGGGCACCGTGCTGAGCTCGAACCACCCGATTGATCCCTCTAAACTGGCTGTGGTCGAGCTGGGCGACATTACCCGCTCCGTGGTGGCCACAGGCAAGATCGAGCCGCTGGCCAAGGTGGAAGTGAAGTCGAAGGCCAGCGGGATCGTCAAGGAAATCTTTGTCGACTATGGCGACCGGGTGAAGCAGGGCCAGGTGCTAGTGGAACTGGACAAAGAAGAGTTGAGCGCTCGGGTGCGCGAGGCCCGCGCCGGCCTGATGGCTGCCCGCGCGGCCGAGCAAGCTGCAGAGGCAGGTCTCGAGCGCAACCAGATAGAAGCCAAGGCGCCAGATTTGCCCTTTCTGAAGGCTAGCATGGAACGAGCGCGGGGGCTGCACGAGGATAGTCTGATTTCCCAGTCTGTTCTGGAGGACGCCGAGAAGGCCTACCAGTTGGCGCTGAACAGGCAGATGGCGGCCCTGGGTACCGTGGGCCGTCACCAGGGCCGAAGTGGCCCGCGCCAAAGCCCAGGTGGCCCAGGCGCAAGCCGCGCTGGAGCGAGCTGAAGAGGACTTGCGCAACTCCACCATCGTCAGTTCCATGGACGGGCTGGTGCTTTCTTCTGACGTGGAGGTGGGCGATGCGGTCAGTTCCATCCTGGTGCTGGGATCGCAGGCCACGCTGGTGATGATCCTGGGGGATGTCAGCGAGGTCTACGTGCGAGGCAAGGTCGACGAAGCCGACATCGGCAAGGTCTATCTGAACCAGCCGGCCCGCATCACGGTGGAATCCTTCCCGGACAAGAAATTCGAGGGCCAGGTGACAAAGATCTCTCCTATGGGGGTGGAAGAGGATAACGTGACCACTTTTGAAGTACGCGTCTCCATCCACAATCCCACGGGTGAACTCAAAGCCAACATGAGTGCCAACGCCGAGATCATCCTGGAGGAGAAGTACGATGTCCTGCTGGTCCCGGAGGCGGCGGTCCTTTACGGCAAGGAGCGCAACACATCGGTCGAAGTGCCCGACCCCAAGGAGGAGCAGGGTCGACGCCGGGTGGCGGTTAAACTCGGCATCTCCAACGGCATCAAGACAGAAGTCCTGAAGGGTCTGAAGGAAGACCAGCAGGTCGTTTTGCAGTAGACCCCCGAACGGAATGCATCTGCGCGAACTCTTCTACGACACTCTACGCACTCTATGGGCGCACAAGCTGCGCACCGCCCTGACCATGTTTGGCATTTCCTGGGGGATCATCTCCATCATTTTAATGGTAGCCGCCGGGGAAGGATTGCGCGTGGGGCAGCGCCGGGCGGCCGAAACCATGGGCAAGGACATTCTGATTGTCTTTTCAGGGCAGACCTCAATGCACGCCGGTGGGATGCGAGCTGGACGGCGCATTCGTTGGCAGGACTCAGACTATCTGAGCGTTCAGCAGCAGGTGAGCGCCTGCCAGGAAGTGCTACCGGAGCTAGGACGCAGTAGCACTCCCGTCCGCAGTCCTTACAACACTGGGTCTTTCCTGGTGACCGGCTCGCTGCCTCCTTTCCAGGAGATCCGCAGTTTGAGGCTCGGTGAGGGCCGTTTCTACAACTGGGAGGACCAGGAGAAGGCGCGCCGCGTTGCGTTTATTGGAAGTGAGGTGCGAAAGCAGCTCTTCGCCGAGCGTGAAGTCTTAGGAAAAGCAATCTCGGTCGGCGGGCTTCCCTACACCATCATCGGAGTCATGAAGGAAAAAAACCAGGATTCCAGTTATGACGGACGGGACGTCTCCAAAGTGTTTATCCCTTTTAGCGCCATGATCCGCGACTTCCCCGAGAAGCCCCCCAGCACAGCCCACACCATCGACCGCCTGCTGGTGACCCCCAAATCCTTTGAGGAGCATGAAGCCTGCAAGTCTCAAGTGAGGCGTGCGCTGGCTCGCCTTCATAATTTCGATCCCCGGGACGAAGAGGCGGCACCCATTTGGGACACGGTTGAAAACACCAAGGCCTTCCACCGAATGACTGACGGGATGAAGTACTTCATGGGCGCCATCGGAGTGATCACGCTGCTGCTGGGCGGCATCGGGGTCATGAACATCATGCTGGTCTCAGTCCGGGAACGCACCCGCGAAATCGGCGTGCGCAAGGCGGTGGGGGCCAGCTCCCGCTCCATCCTTTGGCAGTTTTTTGTCGAGACCTCGATTGTGGTCTTTTTGAGCGGCGGGTTGGGTCTCAGCATCGCCTATGGCATTTGTTCAGGGGTCAATGCGGCTCTTTTCAGCAACGTTGTGGAGGACAGCTATTTTGCCGGCCTGCTGCCCACCCTGGATTCGGGTCTGCTGGCCTTCGCCCTGCTGGGGACGGTGGCGATTCTCTCCGCGCTCTACCCAGCCAGCCGGGCCGCTGCCGTCGACCCCATTGAAGCGCTGAGATACGAAGCGGGAGGATAGATGCTTTACGAGGTTCTACGATTGGCCTGGGAGGCACTCAGGCGCCAGCCGCTGCGCAGTTTCCTGACCATGCTGGGCATTACCTGGGGCATAGTGGCTGTCACTCTTCTCATTGCCTACGGCAGTAGCTTCCGCGGTGTGCTCATGGACGGTTTCAATGCCTTCGGGAAGAGCGCCGTGGTCTGCTGGCCAGGACAGACCAGCGACCAGGCCGGTGGGGAACGGGCCGGCAAGCGGGTGCGTCTGGAGAAGATAGATCTGGAAAACATTCTCCAGGAAGCGACGCTGGTCAAGCAGGCCAGCCTGGAGACGGTGCGCTGGTTGGCCATCACCTATGGCGACCGCTTGCAGAACACGGCTATCCGTGGCGTCTATCCCGTCTATGGCGAGATTCGCAATGAAGTTGCCAGCCAGGGCCGCTGGATCAGCCCAGAAGATTTCCGCCTCCGGCGCCGGGTGGTAGTGCTGGGCGGTCGCCTGACCCGAAAACTCTTTGCCGGCCGGCCGGCCGTGGGCGAAACCGTACGCATCAACAGCGTACGCTTCACTGTCATCGGCACCATGGACAACAAGCTGCAGTTCTCCAACTACTTCACCAGCGATGACGAGTCCGCCTTCATCCCCTACAGTGCCGCCGGTGACTTGTGGAACACCCGCTACGCCAGTGTGCTCGTCTTCGCTCCCGTGGCTCCACAGTTCGAACCCGAGGCCAAAAAGCAGGTGCTGGCCGTGCTGGCCAAGCGCCAGCGTTTCTCGCCCACCGACGAGCGCGCCATCCTCATGTACGGTCGGGAACAGTTCCGCCCCATCATCGAGGGAATCGCCATCGGGCTTCAGGTGTTGCTGCTGTTCGTGGGTACGTTAACCCTGGGTATCGGGGGTGTGGGTGTGATGAACATCATGCTGGTGTCGGTCAATGAGCGCATTCGCGAGATCGGCCTCCGTCGTGCCCTGGGGGCCCGGCGCCGCCACATCCAGGCCCAGTTTCTGGCCGAAGCTCTGGTGCTGACCCTGCTGGGAGGCGCTATCGGAATTTTGCTCACTTACGTGATTGCTGCCTCCATTGAGACCATCCCCTTATTGGGGCACGCCTTTGAAGATACCTCTGGTAAACGTGATATCCACATGCAAATCTCTTTGGGCACGGTAGCTATTTCCACCGGAGTGCTGGTGCTGGTGAGCATCCTCAGTGGCTGGATACCGGCGCTGCGTGCGGCGGGCTTCGACCCCGTGAAAGCGTTACGCTACGAATAGTAAGGCGGAAGGCTTTCCCTTCGAGAAGTCTACCTTTAAGATAGGCGTAAGGGGGGAACATGCACTACCGTCTTTTTTTAGTTTCCTTGGTCGCTCTCTTATTGACATTGTCCGGCACATCCGGCTCGGCCCAGTCGGCTGCTGAAACGAAAGCCACCAGCCAGCAAACAGACAGTCGGAAGCGAACCATGCGGCCGGTGGTACGAGGGAAGCATTACGCTGTTTCCTCCATGAAGCCGGAAGCGAGCCTGGTGGCTGAGCGGATCCTGCGGGCTGGAGGCAATGCATTTGATGCTGCCGTTGCAGGCCAGGCCATGTTGTCGGTCGTCGATACGGCTTCGAACGGGGTTGGCGCTGACGCCATGATTCTGGTCTATGACGCCGGATCCAAAGGGGTCTTTTCGGTCAACGCTACAGGAACGGCACCAAAGCTGGCCACGATTGAGTGGTACCAGGAAAATCTGGACGGGAAAATCCCCATCAGTGACACCCTGCTTTCCGGAACGATTCCGGCAGTAGTGGATGCCTGGTATATTCTGCTTGAGCGCTGGGGGACCATGAGTTTCGCCCAGGTCCTGGCTCCGGCCATCGAACTGGCCGAAGATGGATTCCCCATTTCAGATCGGCTTGCTCGTTCCATTGCAGGCTCGAAAAACCTGCCCAAATATCCTTCCAGTGTCAAGGTTTACCTCCCGCAGGGCCGGGCTCCCCAACCTGGCGAGATCTTCAAGAATGCGGACCTGGCACAAACCCTGAAGAAATTGGTGGAGACAGAGCAGCAGAATGGGAGGAAGGGTCGGCGTGCGGCCCTGCGCGCGGCGCGCGATCGCTTTTACAAAGGGGACATCGCCCGCAGCATGGCGCGTTTCTCGAAGGAAAATGGGGGCCTTTTTCGCTATGAAGATTTTGCCGGCTACGCGGCCAAGGTCGAAAAGCCGGTTTCGATCACCTATCGCGGTTATCAGATCTACAAGAACCCCTCCAATAATCAAGGCCCCGCCGAGCTGGTGGTTTTGAAGCTCCTGCAAGGGTATGACCTGAAGGCAATGGGACAGAACAGTCCTGAATATATCCACACCTGTGTCGAGGCCGTGAAGCTGGCCTTCGCCGACCGGGACAAATACTTAGCAGACATGGACTTCATCCGTATTCCCTTTGCAGGTTTGTTCTCCAAAGACTACGCTCGTGAGCGGCGAAAACTGATTGACCCTGACAAGGCTTCCCTGGATTTTCGTCCCGGCGCGGCTGAGAAGTTTATGACCGGTGTGGAGCCCATAGATCGGCCTCAAGACATCGATTTCGCGCGAGATGGGGACCACGAAGGCGATACCAGTTACATCTGCGTGGTTGACAAAGAGCGAAACGTCATTTCCTTCACCCCCAGTCTGCACAGCGGTTTTGGCACCAACGTCGTCATAGACGGCCTGGGATTTTCCATCAACTGCCGGGGAGACTACTATTCCCTGGTGCCCGGGCACGCCAATGCTCTCGTCCCGGGCAAACGGCCGCGCAGCACATTGAACTCTACCCTGATCACCAAGGACGGGCAGCCGGCCATGGCGCTTGGCAGCCCGGGTGGAGACGATCAGTGCCAGCGGATTTTGCAGACGTTTCTGAACATGGTGGAGTTCGGTATGAACATCCAACAGGCGATTGAAGCGCCTCGCTGGTCTACCCGTAGCTTTCCCTCCTCGATATTCCCCCACACCATGTATCCAGGCGACCTGCGTGTGGAAGAGAGGGTATCCGAATGGGTCCGAAAGGTCCTGCAACAAAAGGGCCACAGATTGAAGGTGTTGGGTCCATGGTCTCTGGGCAGCAATGCCGGCATCGTGATCGACCCTCAAACCGGCGTGCTCAGCGCAGGGGCCGACCCCCGCGTGGACGCTTACGCCTTGGCCTGGTAAATCAGGGGTGTTAGCCGGTGTTAGCCGGCATTTCTCACGGTTGCGGCTCCGATTCGGACAGCACGCCCCCGATGGCTGGATCCTTATCTGGGCTGACCCCGCAGTGGCAAACGGGTGGTCAAGAAGAAAATCGCCTTTTGGAGTAGGCAACAATCATATAAACTGATATAAACTATTTAATGAATGGCCTGAGGTTAATGGATGGCCTCAGGCTGGAAGCGAATTCAGAGACACATGATAGGTTTGGATCGCACTCTCGGAGCCATTGTTGAGCACGCGGGGCGGCTAAAAGAGGTGCGTAAAGCGGAGTTGCAGTTTGGGGATTGGGTAGTGGTAACGACCGCCAACTCCACTTACTCGATCCGGGTGCTTGAGGACGGCCTCTATTCTGTCTCTGGTGGGTGGTTTGATCGTAAAGGCTTGTCGCCATTGAGGATAACCATTACCGGATGTACCTGGGGTGGCAGTGCGATCAAGTTGGACATCGTGGCAGCTTGCGGCCTGCACCTGGAGTTCGGCAACCAGGTCGTTACCAGCCCTATCCGGAAGATTAATGTCCTTCGCTTCGGGGCAAAGTACATGAATAACTGACCTTCATCGCTCATAACTGCACTCGCCTTTGGCCACTAGACATCAACGAGCGGTCCACTACCTCGAACTCGTCGTTGATGCCCAGCATCGCCTCCTCCTCGCTCCTTGAGCTCGGCTGGCCATGCAATCCCAAGTTTCAGAGCAGACGCTGGCACTCTCCTCTGTGTGTTCGTGTCTCCGCTCGATCAAGACTTGGCCTGCTTCCCGGAGCTTGAAATCCTGTCCCTTGGCGATCCACTCGACTAGTTTGAGTGTTCCAGAGATATACGATGCGAAAGTGGCAAAACGCCGACTTGTGTTATACCTAGCGCCGTTGTTATACTTTCTGAGGAGTTAAACTATGCCGTTGGTAAAACTATCCTCTAAGGGCCAAATCGTGATCCCTCAGGAGATCCGCAAGAAACTGGGTTTAAAACCGAGGAAATACGCTATTGTGGAACTAATTGGTGAGCGTCGAGCCGAAATCAGGCCGGTTGCAGATGTTAGAAAAGAACTGAGAGGTGTCTTGAAGAAAAAGCCTTCAATGACCAGGGCCCTACTCAGGGAACATCTCGAAGAGATCGAACGAGATGAAGAGCTATCTTCTTGATGCGTTCCCGATCCTTTGCTGGCTCCAGCAGGACCCGGGTCACGCAATGGTGGATGATTTGCTAAACCAAGCCGAGGAAGGCAAGCTCTCTCTTTCAATGCACATCATGAATTTGGGAGAAGTCTTTTATCGAATATACCGGGTGGCCGGAGCCAGGAAAGCAGAGGAGGTCGTGTCCAAGCTGCGAATGCTTCCCGTCTCTATTCTATCTGTTTCTGATTTGGGCGAGGGAAAGAAAAAAAGGGAGCGTGGGGCCCCATTCTGAAAGAAAAGCTGTCTGAAAAAAATTCTAAAAAAAGCTTGACTTTCTGTTGATAAAAGATCATAAGTCTCAACGATGAACGATTAAA
>JALLOM010000011.1 GCA_027717865.1 Acidobacteria bacterium AH-259-O06
TGACCATGGCTACCAAGAAAATCGGCGAAGGCCATCCCAACGTGGTGGACGTGGTGAACGACGGGAGCGTGGGTGCGGTAATAAATACCTTGTCCGGTGATACCTCGGTACTGCAGGACGGATTTTTCATCCGCAGGGCCGCGGTGGAGCGGCATATCCCTTGCTTTACATCGTTGGACACTGCCAGGGCGGCTGTGGAGAGCCTGCTGGTAGAGCGCAACAACTACAGCGTTAAACGCACCGAAGAGTATCTGAACGGCGGCTAGGTCCTCTCGTCGCTACCAATCCATCTCCATCCCCAGTCCCATGGCCTTGGCCTTTTCGTAAGCCAGTTTGGCAGCGGCTACGTCTGCCACCCCGGTCCCCATCAACTTGGTGTAAACGATTTGGTCTTGGTTATCCCGTCCGGAGACCGTTCCAGCCACGGCATAGCGTAGCTCCATAAGCTGGCTCCACTGAAGCAGTCCCCGGTCCACGGCGCTGGCCATGTCTCCGGCCTCGTCCCGCGCCTGCTCGGCAGAATCCACAAATATCTTGTCCGCCCGCGCCAGAGTGGCGTCGTCCACCTCTTGTACCCGCCAGGTCGTCGGGCCAGCACAGATCAGAGTGGCGCCCGTTGCCAGCCAGTTGCCCTCGACCACCGGTTCCGTAGTGGCCGCGATACATACTACGATCTCACTGTCCTCGATCGCTTCGGCGTTGCTAGCGACCGGCACGACTTCCACTCCCAGGGAGTCGGTCATCGACTTGGCGAAGGCCTCGCGCCGGTCTGGCGTTAGGCTGTAGGCCTTTATCTGTTTTATGTTTCTTACTTTGGTTACGGCTTCCAGTTGAGTGGGCGCCTGGTATCCTGTGCCGATGATTCCCACGGAAGCGCTGTCGGAGTTGGACAGGTGTTTCACCGCGACCCCTGTGGTAGCGCCGGTGCGCAACTGGCCCAAGCGGTTGGCCTGGGTATAACACAGCAAGTGACCCGTGTTTGCGTCGTAGAGGCTCACCTGGAAGGAGTAAGCGCCTTTAACTACGGTGTATGTTTTGACGCCCAAAACTCCGTCGTGAAACAGGCCTCCGCCCATGACCGACAGCATACCGCCGCTAGCGATTATCTTGCGGCGGGCCAGGTTCATGGCCTCTCCGCGCCCGAAATGGCGCTGCATAGATTCAATGGCTTCCAGCATGTCGTCCATTTTGACGGCCCTTGAGACATCTTCATCCCGCAAAAACAGCGCCATGATTCCTCCCTCGCTTCACTAGTGGTTTCTCCAACACACGGGTAAACGGGGCGGTCGGCTGAGGCCCCCACACAAGATGCGGCGTGCCGGCGTCGTAAATAAGAAGTTGCTTTCTGGAGGCTAGTCTATCTGGGAGGGGAAAGTAGGTCAACAGAGTGTTTTTTGAGCAGTTTGGGCCGAGCAAGAGGGTAAAGGACTTCATTTTTGCCCACGGGCAACTGATCGCCGCTCAGTCAGGCGCGATTCCCAACTCGTTTACCAGCGCCTGTGCCGGGCTCCCTGAGACAGTGCCATCTGCACTAGTCTACTTTCATCGGGACCACGAATTATTCTTCGCACAAAGCCATTCGGCACATCACCTCTTCTAAATGGTCGAAGGCCGTAAGTACATGATCTTCGTTAGAATAGAATGTCGCCTTGCAGCCCGCTATTTTAGCTGACATGAACCGCCCCATTGATATGGGTACGTGAATGTCCTGTTCGCCGTGCCACAGATACACTCGGTCAAATGAGATATCCTTCAAATCAAATCCCCACGGCTGAATAAATAATTCCGCGTCGTATGCAACACTCTGACTGCCTTGTTGAAAAGCTTCCAATATGTCGCGGATCACTAGTGTCCCAACGTTTGACTCCAGAACTTCCGTAACTCTTTGATATACCATGGAGTTAAATTTATTTTTGCCTGTCATCGACTTGAAACGGAAACCCGACGTCAGCCATCCTCTGGCCATCTCGACGAGGGGGCTGGCGAATGTACTTTGGCAAGATCATTTTCTCTCAGATTATCGATCACCTTCCTATGCATACGTTCCGGCGGTGCGTCAATCGGTATCGTGGCCATTACAAGGTGAAACACTTTTCCTGCTTGGATCAATATCTGTGCAGGGCCTTTGCCCAGCTCACCTATCGCGAAAGCTTGCGCGACATCCAAGCGTGCCTGCGTGCCCAACAAAGCAAACTCTATCATATCGGGATTCGAGGCAAGGTCTCACGAAACACCTTGGCCAACGCCAACAAGGTCCGCGACTGGCGCATTTATGCCGACCTCGCTCAATCGCTGATTCACATGGCGCGCCGTCTGTACAGCCACGAGGATTTCGGCGTCCAACTCGACGAGACCGTCTCCGCGCTCGACGCCACCACCATAGACCTGTGTCTTTCGGTGTTCCCGTAAGGTCAAAATATTCAGCCGACCCACAAGTCTCTGTTGTGCAACAAGTTGTAACCGTCACGGCAAACGGAAGTCAGCCTTGGTTCAGCCCAACTTTTCCCCTGTCCCCCCGAAAAATACCGTCCACCTTGTACAGCAATGATTTACACAAACCTTGAGTGGCTGTTCGTGACTTCGTATTCTGAGGGCAATGAGAAAGATTCGTTACCTGCTCCAGATCATCCTCAGGACGACTTCCGACCTCAGACAAGTGGTCGGATACACCTACACCTTTCTATCGGCTCTTCTCTGCTCTCGGGCAACTTTAGCGGCACGAGTCCTGGCCGCAGAAAGCCAGTTGGTGGCCTGCAAGCGTCGGATTGAGAAAAAGGATCAGCCCCGACCCAGATTCACCCGGGCCTTCAGGCTGCTTTGGGTGTTGCTGTCGAGGGCCTGGGATCCGTGGCATCAAGTGGCTCGTCTGATGCAGCCTGCCACGGTCAAGCGCTGGCACACCACAGCCTTCCGTCTCTACTGGCGCCGAAAGTCGAGGGGCCGCCCTGGCCGGCCTCCCGTGCGGAAGGAGATGCGGGATCTGATTCGTCGGCTTAGCCGAGAGAATCCCTTATGGAGTGCCGAACGAATCGGGGACACCTTGAGGCTTCTCGGCTGCGATCCTCCTTGTGACGACACCATCCGCAAGTACATGGACCAGCCGAAGAATCAGCCCGACAAACCAACGAACTGGCTGCCTTTTCTTCGCAACCACCTGGATATCTCTTGGGCGATGGACTTCTTCACCGTGATCACCGTCGGCTTCTCCTTTCTCTACGTCTTCGTCGTCTTCGAACACCGTCGAAGGAGAGTGATTCATTTCTCGACGACGTACCATCCCTCCATGGCGTGGGTCATTCAACAGCTTCGCGAAGCCACTCCCTTCGGTCGGAGGCCCCGATACTTGTTGCGTGACAATGATGGCATCTACGGCCGCGGAGTCCGGAAGTTTCTGGATAGCTGCAACATTGAAGAAGTGCGAACGGCCTACCGGAGTCCTTGGCAGAATCCTTATGTAGAAAGGTTTGTCGGCACGCTACGCCGAGAGCTTCTCGATCACGTCATCGTGGTCAGTGAAAGGCACCTGAACAATTTGCTCAGCGAATACATTGAGCACTACTACCATTGCGACAGGCCCCATCAGGGACTGGACGGGGACACTCCCGTTGCCGGCAAGAAACCGAGCGTGGTTGATGGGCCAGTCAAGCTGATCTCGTTTCCCGTCTGTGGCGGGCTCCACCATCGTTACGAACGTGTGGTAGCGTAAGACTCAGACACCCCAACTTTGTTCCCTCGACACCCGTCCAGCATAGGAAACGTCTGCCCATCAGGCGTTTTCAACCGCCGGAAACAAGCCTGTCCCTAATCGTTCGCCGTGGTGCCGCAGAAGAACGCTCATATCTGCTCGGCGTGGATGACCTCAGACTGCAGAGCACGTGCTTTCTTCCACTCAGATGCGATTTTTCGGGTGGACAGGGGACAGTTCTCGAGCTAGCCGGAGGGTCTCCTCCGAAATGGGCGGAAGTCGACCTTGCAGTTGTGATTGGATAAGAAGGCGAGAAATTTCTTATAGTCACTGGGCGGCAAGTTGAAATGCTCGACAACTTGACGATAATTCCCGTTACACGCCTCCAGTCCACTCGAGATAATTTTGCGGACGTCCTGGCGTGACAAGTCCCGGTTCAAGAAAGGAGCCCTCACAGCTCGCCAAAAATCGACACGACCGACGACAAGATCCTCGACCATTGACTCAATTCGGGAAGATGACCCGGCACGGGCTAGTGCAGGGAGTCCTTCCAGCCTCCAAGACACATCTTCCACAGAAATCATACTTCCTTCACAAAGGTAATAGCTGCTCTCGATGATGTTCTGTAATTCCCGTACATTTCCGGGAAAATCATAACTCCTCAAAAGGGAAATAGCTTCGCCAGTAATACCTTTCTCTTCACCTTCTCGACGATTTAGACCTTGCAAAATGTGATAGATGAGGAAGGGAATATCGGAAACACGTTCTCGGAGAGTGGGTACCCGGATTTGATAGACATTCAGCCGGTGATAGAGATCTTCGCGAAACTTACCCTTTCGCATCAACTCCGTCAGAGGCTGATTGGTGGCGGCCACGATTCTGACGTCCACGGAACGCTCTTTCGTTTCGCCTAGTCGCCGAACCGTCTTGTCCTCTAGAACACGGAGCAGGCGAGTCTGGAGGCCTACTGGCATAGCACCGATTTCGTCAAGGAACAATGTTCCTTCCGAAGCCGCCTCAAATAGCCCTCGCTGGTTCCTTATGGCCCCGGTGAAACTCCCCTGAGTGTGGCCGAACAGCTCACTTTCAATCAGATTCTCGGGCAAGGCCGAGCAGTTGATCGGGAGAAAGCGTCCCCGGCGGCGACTCAGAGAATGAAGGGCCCGGGCAACCAACTCTTTTCCCGCCCCGCTTTCACCATAGATCAACACAGTTGAATCAGTTGCCGCCACACGGTGAATCTCCGCGAAGAGTTTCTGCATGACAGGATGCTGGCCCACGATCGTGCGATTGTCGTCGATAACCAGCGAAGGTCCACTTTCCACTCCTTTTTCACTCTTCTCTGCACGGGCGGCTAACGGAATTTCTGCGATACTTCCCACACAGCCCAAAAAGTCTATCTCGTCTTCAGAGAACCCTTGGCCGGGCCGTTCCAGATAAAGGAGCCAGAGAAGTTGCTTGTTCGACCCGAGCCGGACGCCAAGAGAATAGCTTCCGCCATTGGAGGAACCCGTTCCATCGGGCAAAAACAACTGCTCACCATTCCACGATTGGGACAGAAGATGCTTTCCGGTCTGCCGGCAGTGGCCATAGGAAGCAATCACGTGGACTGGCCCACCTGGAAATTTGCGTAATAGAATGTTGGCCGAAATAGTCGCTAATGACTCTTTTATGATTCGAAGTATTTTCTCTCCTATTTCAGACTGGTCACGCGCTTCTCGAATTAAGTTCGCCAATTGACGCAGTTGAATAAAATATCGAGGAGCCGCTCGTGGCCCTTCCGGCAAAAGCCGATTGCGGTCATTCTCGATTGGGATAACAAATTGCTTTATGAAAGACTGCCGGTGTTCTGGGGATAGATGTAAAACGCGTTCTTTTAAGATCTGAAGAGCTTCAGTGTAGCGCTGGATCCCGCTCTGGCGATTGCCCAGAGCTGCTTCAATTTTGCCTATCCTGTGACACACCTCCGCACGCAAACCAGGACGATCCACTCGCTTCGCTACTTGCAGTGCGCGCAGGCAGTAGGTTCTTGCCTGGGACCAATTTCCAGTTGCAGATAACCATCTAGCATGAAGAGTCCAGCCCTTTACCATGAGGGGAAAGTAAAACTCATTCTTAGCGATTGAGAGACCGTCCTCAATGTAGCGCCCTGCACTCTTCACACGTCCCTTCGCCAGGAGAATCTCACCTTGCGAAAGTCGGGCTCGGGCCCTGCAGTACGGCATATATTCGGGAAAAGACTCGTAAGCCTGAGAGGCAGCTTGCCAAGCTCGGTCCAGACTGCCAAGCAGTAAGTGAGCCTGGGCGCAAAGAAGAAAATAGCGGCCTCTTTCCCGGGGAATTTTTTTCGAACTTAAACTTGAAATAACTTTCAAGGCCTCGTCGGGCCGCCCGAGCAAAATCCAAGCCCAAGCAAGCACTAGGGTGACATCAACAAACGAGGTAGGAGCTGGATGTTCTTGAAGTGTTTCTTTGCATTTTTGGATGAAGGAAAGTGCATGCTCAAGAAGGAATTGGTGATTGGAGTTCTTAGCCAGTTCGATATACAACTCTGCTTGTACATGAGGATTTTGATTCATCATCTGATTCATCTTCAAAAGTTCGTCAAGAGCTCTCATAACTGCTTGGTGCTGGCCTTGTTTCCGGTCATGAACGCAAAGAATAGCCTTGGCAAAAAGTGCAAGTTCCGTATTCTCCATTTGCTCTGCCAACTGAAGACTGTAGCGAGAAAGTTTCTCACCAAGCTTCAATTTGCCTGCCTCCAACTGAAGGGAACCAAGGTTATTAATCCGGCCGGCACAGCGCACAAGTTTACCCTGCTCCAGTGCCACCTGAATTGATCTGACCTCCCATCTGATCGCTTCAGCAAGATCAGCTCTCTGTTGATAGTAGTAGCAGAGAGCATGGTAGAGTTTCTCCAGTGATGATGTCCCCTCATTCTCTGACAAGCTGTCAAGCACCACGTTTGCAATTTTTTCCGCCCGACTGAACTGCCCCGAGTGAGTAAGACAATAAAGCGAATCCCCCTGAAGCTCCGCGAAGAGCTGTGGATCTTCACCTTCTTTAAGCAAAGAGAGTGCTTCGTCCAAGAAATGCATCGCTTCTTCTGAGCACCCTTGTATAGAGTAGGTCCGTGCTAGCAGGGAACAAATAAATGCCCTTTTCCTGTCAGCCAGCTGAGGAAATTCGAGGAGAAACTCTCGCAAGAGATTAGCACACTTGAGAAGCTGCCCCGAGAGATAAGACAACTCCGCCGCCTTCTTCATGCAATCCCAATTCTTGGCCGAAACTGCCTTAGATTTCAGCGCTCTTTCGATCAGTTGTGCCCCTTCCTTATACAAGTGGGCTCTTTCACACCAATCGAGAACTTCCCAGATATATCTTCTAGTTTTGGAAGCTTCTCTCGCTTGCAAGGAATGGTGGACAAGCGCCCCCCCCAAGTACAGGGTCCTTTGCCTTCAAATAAGCTGTTTCAAAAATGGTCGCGATCTCCTTGTGAATGATTCGCCTTTTGCCTGGTGCAAGATTGTTTCGGACTACGAGTCCCAACCAATCGTGGCTAAGAGAAACTGCCGGTTGATCGAGAGTGCCCGAGACTGAAAGAAAATCTAAGCGCCCCAGAAAGCTCGCTTTTTCTTCCAGATCAATCATGTTCATTTTCAAAATCTGCGCCAACCAATCCATTCGAATCGGTCTTTCCAACACAGACAGACACTCCAAGATCCGTGCACTCAACTGATCGATTCCCCGCAGGCGGGACAGAATGCTGTCGATCACTGTGCCCGGGATCTTCGGCTCGTCAAGTTTAGGCTGCCACTGCCAGTGCCCTGAACGGAAAGAGAGTTCACCCGTCTCTTGCAAAAATCTCAAGAATTCATAGATGTAGAAAGGATTACCAGCACACTGTGATACGACCCTCTTGTACAACTCTTCTGAAGGAGCATCTCCCAAGAGATTGGTGACCAAGCCTCTTGCTTCTCCACCTCGCAAGGGATGGAGGGTAAGTTCGGTCAGGACCTGCCTGCGAGAAAGCTCTGACTTCAGTTCTTCCCAGTGTTGAGGCAATTCATCCGTGCGGTAGTTGCCGATCACGAGAATACGTAAATCCGTCCGGTTAAGAATGCGCTTGTAAACTTCAAGTGATCCTTCATCCATCCACTGAAGGTCATTTGCACACAAAACAATGGGTTGGCGTTTCGAGATTCGCCCCAGAAGTTGAATGAAATCTTCTAGGAAGGTCTCCGGATGCACTGTCTTCGTCCGGTGCGCTGCCCCGACCTTTCCCACTTGAAACGTCGATTCAGGTTTATCCACCACTTTTCGCAGAAGTTCGGTGAAGGCTTCAAAGATGCCTGAACCCCGATGATGACTCACAGTGTAGGTTTCAGCCCTACGGATCTTGGCGATCGTTTCAAAGCGCGCCATCAAACTGGTTTTCCCAATCCCACTGGCACCACCGATGGCGATAAATCGCGTCGCGGGGCTAGTTAGGTGTCGCTCGTACAATTTCCGAAAAGTGGCCGATTCAACATCTCTTCCTAGAAGTACTGAGCGAAACCGCGGCAATGCATTTAATTTTGAATCACATCCTTCTTTGATAACTGCAGCCACATACTCGATAGATGTCGGTCGAACTCGAGGGTCCTTTTGAATGAGATCCTGAATCAGCTGCTCGATCTCACCTGGTATGTCCGGATTAAGTTTTCGCGGTCTGACGGGAAGCGCCACCAATTGTTTCCGCTTCAGTGATTCAAGATCTTGTTCCGCATAAGGTTCATGTCCTGTGAAAAGATGGTAGAAGACCATGCCCAGGGAATAGAGATCAGTCTGAGCGGTTACGCTTCGCATGCTCAGGAATTCGGGAGCAGCATAGCGAATCCAATCGCTCTCGTCCGCTTCAGTGCCGTACCTTCCTTCCGGCACTAAAAAGTTCGCCATCAGACGATTTCCCGAGAGAACGAACAACTGAGAAGGCTTAACAAAGCCACAAAAGAATCGTTTTCGATGTAAATAAGCAAGCAGTTCAGCCAGCTGCAGCGCGAGGAATCGTCGTTCGTTCCAGGCCAGCCCAGCTCTCAGCTTCTTGGGAAGAGGACAAGCATCGACAAATTCCGATACAAAGCCGATTCGCTTCCCCCTGAAAGCCAGATCATCAACGCGAACGAGCAAGGGATGATCCAGGGATTGCCGGAAGATGAAAAGATTTTCAAGTTCCAGCCTTTCAGATTCATCTGAAACGTCAACCGGAAGGAGGGTCAAAATCTTCCGAAGCCTGGCCTCCCAGCGGTCTGCAACAAGATACACACAAACGTTTGGTCCCGACTCAAGAGGACGAAGGACCTGGTACCGCACAAAACCCCCCTCTGTCATCCCCCATATGATGAGTTGTTGACTCCTATTAAAGAGGAGTGTTGGAGGTAAGTCAACCCATATCGAATCGAAACCGCTGCAAAGTATTGTGTGTCAGATCGGCTCAATATGAAGTTGGGCAGAATTGTTAGGCTGGGGACCCATCAAGCTCACTTCAGACGGTAGATCCCTCGTCTGACGGTTTCAAACCGTCCAGAATTTCTCATCGTCTGGGCCAGCGACTTAACAGGATCTTTGGCTTTGAATCTGACACCTTTTCCCTTCATTTCCGCAATTAAATCCGAAATGGAAAGAGGTTCGTTATTTTGGGATAAGAATATCTCTTCAGCAACATCGAGCATCGCCTTCGGCTGTCGCTTCTGCGAGGTAAGATCAGCTACACCGATCAGGGCACTTTCCAAAAAGTTCCCCTGCTGAATGCGGGGATAAATTTTTTCTCTATACTCCTCTGGATGGTGTGCCCACAATATCCCGTTCACAATGGCCCAATAGTTCAACAAAAACTGGTGGAATTGCTCGCACTCACCTCTAAGCTCCAAGGTTTTTTCCCAGATATCCATTACTTGCCGAGCATCAACTGGACCTCGTCTGAAGGCCACTTCAAAAGCGTCTAGGCGATCCCTAAGATTTCTAAAGGCAGCTTTTACAGAAACAGGCTCAAGCGCATCGGCAGTCAACTTCACGGCCCCTAATTAGCACAATTACTTTTGCAATACAATTGCAATTTTTCCTATTGACTTTTATCCAACTTGCTATTACACTATTGTTTTTTATGACAATAGTTCGAGAGCAGATTTGGAAATACACTGAGCATACAGTATTGGTTTTTATCCAATCTACTATTACAGTAGTGTTTTCTGACAATAGTTCAGGAGTAGGAGTTGGAAACACACCAAGCCTATACTATACCACTGACGAGCAAGGGTAAAGTTGTGTGCCTGGAAGTTGGACTTAGGTCAGTTCCCCCTCGCTGGTAAATGTTGCAGCTGGCTGAAATTGGCGATTTTTTGCCACAACGGCAACTGGAGGCTTTTAGATGGCGAGTGCACGAAAACGACGAAAGACGTGGGTCAATTCCAGCGTTCTCTTGGCTGTTGTTCTTCTAGTTTTCTTTCCCTCTTTCGCCAGGCTCAGCCAGTCACGGTCCCTGGACCCTCTGGTTCGTTTCGCAGCAAAGCTCTCTCCTGTCCTTAGAGAAGAGGTTGCCTTTCTCGCATCCAATCCACAATTTGATTACGGTGTTCCGATTATCGTCAAAGTCAATTCTGACTTCTTTGCGCAAAACGCCGATCTTCACGGACACGAATCCTCACAAATAAGTACTAAGATACTTCGCTTAATAGGCGGGTACACCGCCCGCTTGACCGGTGCTCAAATCAAGTTGTTGCTGAGCTCTGAGGTGGTTGAGTATGTGACACTAGACATTCCGGTTCGTGCCACCTCAGATACTGGTGCTGGAGATGATAATGGGCATCGAAGTCCGTTTCTGGCAGCAATAGGGGCTGATCAGGTACGTGCACTGGGTTACACCGGGAAAGGTGTGACAATAGCCGTTTTCGATTCCGGCATAGCAAGCCATCCGGATCTTGACGCTTCCCGCATCGTTGCCGCCGTCGACTTTACATCGGGAACAGCAATTCTCTCACCAAGTTCTTCCGATGACTACGGCCATGGCACTGCCGTTGCCGGAATCATTGGAGGAACGGGCAGAAAATCGGATGGCGCCTACGCCGGCGTGGCGCCAGGCGCGAAGTTTGTTGACGTCAAAGTTGTTGGGGAGGATGGTACGGGTCTGACCAGCAACCTGATCAAAGCCATCGAATGGGCTATTGAAAACAAAGACGTCTATGGCATCAAGATAGCTAATCTTTCACTGGGCCATCCCCCGGTGGAATCCTACAAAACCGACCCGCTCTGCCAGGCCGTGGAGCAACTCGTCGCCGCAGGCATTGTCACGGTAGCTTCCGCCGGTAACCTGGGAAAGACCTCGGACTACCCCAAGATTTGGGGAGCCATTAACAGTCCCGCCAACGATCCCGCCGTGATTGCCGTTTACCCTGTTAATACTCATGGGTCAGCCACCCATACGGATGACATCGCGACAACTTATGGCTCCCGTGGGCCATCTTATCTGGATAATCTTTTCAAAGCTGATCTGTCCGCACCGGGCAATAGAATTCCCACTTTGCTGGCGGAAGGAAGCAGAATTCACCTTGATCATGCTGAACTACAAATCGATCACTACTACATCAATCTAAGTGGCGCAAGCGTGGCAACCCCGTTTGTAGCTGGGACAGTGGCCCTGATGCTGGAGGCCAATCCCGATCTCAATCCGAATATGATTAAACTGACTCTCCTTTTCACAGCAATCAAGCTCGAGCAGCTTCACATCCTCGAACAGGGTAACGGATTGGTTAATGCTTTGACTGCCGTCGGGTTGTCTGAAGCCATAGATATGGAGAAGCGTCGGCTTACGGATGTGGTTTCGCGCAAATGGTTCCTCGACGGTGAAGAAGTATGGGCAGGAGGAGCTTTTGCCTATGGCGTTTACGGCCGTCGGGTTGTCTCCCGCCACTGGAAAAGAAAAGAAGACGCGCAAGTTGAGAGATCCTTGTCGGAAAAGGCAGTTTCCGGCCGTCTCGTCGATCTTTACACTCGCCCGCCCAGGACCGACGGCATGTTTTGGACCGACGGTATGTTTTGGACCGACGGTATGTTTTGGACCGATGGCATGTTCTGGACCGATGGCATGTTCTGGACCGATGGCATGTTCTGGACCGATGGCTTAGTCGGAGATGGTGAATAAACTCAGAGGGAGGAAATTATGGCTTTCATCGTTTATTGGACTGATTAGTTAAGTTAACAGACTCATTCAACTTGAACGGATATCAGCGCAAGCGGCAAAAACCTCCGCGGGTAGTGATGCGATTAAGATCGCCCTTTTTTTTAGGACGCACATGCGATATCATACCCGCGGAAGACGTTCTTGATTTATGACGAGTCTTCCCAATTCAGAGCTCACAACGGGCTTATGAGCTGACACCACGCAAGGGGGGGATTGCACCTAGTGTGCTTTTTTGCTATCGTTTAGTGGACTGATTAGTTCAGTTCACAGACATATATCCAACTTGAACGGGGATCAGCGCAACCGGCAAAAACCTCTGCTGGTAGTGATGCAATTAAGCTTGCCCTCTTGGTTTTAGGAGGGACATGCGATATCCTACATGAGGAAGACGTTCACGATTTATGGCGAGTCTTCCCATTTAGAGCTCACAACGGGCTTATGAGCTGACACCACGCAAGTGGGGTATCGCACGTTATGCGCTTTTTTACGGACGATATTCCTCCCAAGGCCAAATTCTATCTTTCTTGTGTATCATTCTTCGGCTCCCTAATCCTAATTTACTCCCTATACAACTCCTTCTTCTTGAACGACCTGAGCTGGCTTATTCTTGGGTGTATGACAATACTGGGTAGCTTTTTTCCGGTCCGCCTTCCGTGTGGTAAAGGCCAGTCCTTCACAATGACGGTCAGCGACATATTCATATTCACGTCTATTCTCCTCTACTCTCCTGAGGTGGCAGTCACTTTGGCCGTCATTGATGGCTTTTTAGGAACTTTTGGGCTTCTTAAGAAAAATCGAAGCTATAAAGTAATCTTCAATCTGAGCCAGCTGTCTATTGCCACGTATTTGGTAGGCCTGTTATTTTACAAGTTACACGCGACACATCCCCCATTGGATCCGGCCAACGTGAACAATACCCCTATGCTTTTTGTCAATTTAGGACTGTGCGCGCTTGTTTACTTTATACTTAATTCTGGGGCGGTAGCACTAAGTATTTCTCTAGTCACTCGACAGCCACTTGAGCGCATCTGGGAACAGAATTTATGGACATCACTGACATATTTTGTTGGAGCTTCGGCTGCTGCTATTATTTTCCTAACCTTTAGTCGAATTCACTTTTTTGCCTTTGCAGTAGCTATTCCGATGGCCCTGCTTATTCACTACGCTTTCAAAATCAACCTGGATCGTATTAACCAAGCCCTGAGCCACGTGGATCAGCTCAACGAGCTTTATCACTCTACGATCGAATCGCTGGCCATGGCGATTGACGCCAAGGACGCGAAAACTTACGGACACATCCAGCGGGTCCAGACGTTGGCTATGCGCCTGGCTGAATACCGGGGGATCACTGACGAAAATGAACTTGAAGGGCTGCGGGGAGCCTCTCTGATGCACGATATCGGCAAGCTGGCCATTCCTGAGTATATCCTCAACAAACCTTCCGCGTTGACCACGTGGGAACTACAGAAAGTGCAAAAACACCCAAGCATCGGTGCCGAGATCCTCAGCTCGGTTCCCTTCCCTTACCCGGTCGTCCCTTTTGTGCGCTATCATCATGAGAAATGGGATGGAACCGGATATCCGGACGGTCTCAGGGCCGAGGAAATTCCACTGGGGGCGCGCATCCTCTCCATTGCCGACTGTTATGACGCCCTGCGCTCCGACCGGCCCTATCGCCCCAAGCTGAGCACTAAGGTTGCTATCGAACACATGAAGTCGGAGTCCGGTAAGTCCTATGATCCCGCCATTGTCAGAATCCTGGTGGAGCATGTCGAGGAGTTCGAAGCAGCAATGAAGGAATCGGAGAGCCACTTTTCCGCAGTTGCGGTTCAATTGAAGGAGGACCTTTCAGCCTCTATCGGGAAAGAGGAGCGGAAAGGAATCGCTACGACTGTCTTTCACGAGATTGCCTCAACCCACAGGGAGATTCAAGCTCTTTACGAGATCTCTCGTGTCCTGGGAAGATCGCTCAAGGTTTCGGAGACTCTTTCCCTGCTGGCTGAGAAGATTCAAAAGCTGGTCCCCTACAACTCCTGTGTGATGTATCTTCTGGACTCTGAAAACGGCAGGCTGGATCCCTATCACGCCTCGGGTTTGCATAGCGAACTTCTGGAAAAGCTGGAACTCAGCGTGGGTGACGGCATCACCGGATGGGTCGCTGCTCACAAGCAGCACCTGATGAACGTCTCGCCGGCTCCGGATTTCATGGACTCAGAAGTGCTGCACTCTGCCTACAGGAGCTGCTTGGTCATGCCGTTGTCCCTGAGCAAAAGTATCGTGGGAGTGATCTCACTCTACTCGGAGCAACCTGAGCGTTACAACCAGGATCACCTGCGTTTTATGGAGACCATTAGTGATCACGCGGCTGCAGCCATTAGAAATGCCATCATCCACGAGGAAACTCAGGAGAATGCTTACACTGACATGCTTACCGGGCTTCCTAACCTGCGTTACTACAACTTCTTTATGGACCGGGAACTTAAGCGTGCAGACCGCCTCCATCAACACATCACCCTGCTGATGATGGATCTGGAATTCTTCAAAGAAGTCAACGACAGGTTCGGGCACAAGATCGGAAACCGAATTCTGATGGAGATTGCCCACGTTGTGCGCAATCACCTGCGCAAATCGGACACCTGTATTCGATATGCCGGGGACGAGTTTATTGCCATCTTGCCCGGCACGAGTAAGCGGCAGGCCCGACACGCCATGAAACGCATCCAGAGGGCCCTCGACAACTATGAGATTCTGGTTGATGAACACAACATGGTACAGGTCGGTATCAGCATCGGGGCTGCTACTTTTCCGGAAGACGGGAAAGATCCTGATCTGCTCCTGGCCATTGCCGACCAGGCCATGTATAGGAACAAGTTCAAGCGTCGACAGCAAAGGAAAGAGCCCGGAAGAGTTGTTCGCTTCAAAGCGCGCATCGACTAGTCCTTATCACTACCCTTGATCAGCATCATCATTCCGACCTTCAACCGACGGGAGTTTCTTGTGCGGGCCATCCGCTCAGTCGTCGAGCAGACCTTCCAGGACTGGGAGCTCATTGTTGTGGATGATGGATCCAGTGACGAGAGCCGGCAAAGCGTGCAAAAGTTTCGGGACAAGCGTATACACTACATCTTCCAAAAACACTGCGGGGTGAGTTCGGCCCGGAATACCGGAATCCGCCGGGCACCTTTCCCCTGGATTTGTTTTTTGGACAGCGACGATCATTGGCAGCCTCACAAGCTGCAGCGGCAAGTGGAGGAACTGGAACGCCATCCGAACTACCAGGTGATCTACACCGATGAGATCTGGGTTCGCCGCGGCAGGCGGGTCAATCCCAAGAAGATCCATCGCAAGTACTGTGGATGGATCTACCATCGCGCTCTTCCCCTGTGCATCATTAGCCCCAGCTCGGTCCTTCTTCACCGCCGTGTTTTCGAAGAGGAAGGCCTCTTTGACGAGAATTTTCCCGTTTGCGAGGACTACGAGATATGGCTGAGAGTGTCATCTCGGCGGCCCATCTTCCTTCTAAAAGAGCCACTGATTGTCAAGGTGGGAGGACATCCTGATCAGCTGTCACAGAGCTTATGGGGAATGGATCGCTACCGCGTTCAAGCCTTAATCAAGATTTACTGCTCGGGACGCCTCACGCCGCAGCAAAAACTGTGGACAGCCCGCGAGATCGTCAGAAAAGCTACCATTCTATCCACTGGCTTTGCCAAACGGAGCAAATCAGGGGAAGCAGAGAAATATCGGAAGATGATTCGAGAGTGGAGGAGGCTGACCGGCTGACCGGCTAAATAGGTAGGGGCGCGCCGGTGGCTCGCCCGAACCGCTCGTCGCTTAGCCTTTAGCTCGGGCGAGCCACCGGCGCGCCCCTACCTATCTTTACTTTCCAACCTTCAACTTTCACGATCCGGTCTGCAGCGGCGCGAAATAGCCTTTACGATGGCGCATCCTGATATTACCCCGGGCAACCTTTACCTTGATCTCGCGGAAAGCGCCATCTCTTGCCTTGTTAGCAGGAACGTAAGCCAGGTTGTATTGGCTGCGCAGCTCCTGGTCGATCCCCTCAAAAGCGGAAGCGAGCTGTTTGGTGGAATAGGCGAAGAACGCCCTTCCTCCGGTACTTTCCGTCAGCTGTCTGAGGGCATTGTCTCCCTCATGATCAATGTCGGCACCGAAGCGAGTGGTGCTGATGGCATAGACCGTGATCTCCGCCTGGTAGGCCATGCGCAACATTTCCTCAAAAGTATGCTGGCTGGTGAGATCGGCTCCGTCAGTGAGAAGGACCACAATTTTGCGTCCCGCCTCCCCTAGCATTTTCTGTTCCGCCACCACATAGATTGCGTCGTAGAGAGAAGTTCCTCCTCCTGCTTTCAGTGACTCGATCCCCCGGACCAGATCGTTGGGATTCGAAGTGAAATCGTGAAGCATGGTCACTCCGGTGTCGAATTCCACAAGCAGCGCCCTGTCAATAGGCCGCATGACGGAATAGAGAAAATCGATGGCTGCGTCCTTTTCAAAATCCAGCTTGAGTTTCACGCTGGCGCTGGTGTCTACGCAAAGAGCAATCGTTAGAGAAAGATTGGTCTCCTGGGCAAAGTTGGTGATTTCCTGCAGCACTCCATCCTCATAGATCTCGAAGTCCTCCTCGCTCAGGTCCGTCACAAACTTTCGTGTCTTCTTGTCGTGAACCGCCACCAACACGTTGACCGCTTCCACCTCGACTCTAAAGGGAGGCTGCTGCCGCCGTTCATCGCTGTTGCTCTGCGCCACCAGAGCGGTGAAAAGAAAAGAGGGGGCCAACAGTAATGCCAGACACTTGGAGGTGACCATTTGCATCGAGCAGATATTATCCCAAACCCGACAAGAACTCGGCAAGCTCAGGAGGCAGTGGTGTCTCAAAGGAGGCTCTTTGTTTGGTAGCGGGATGAACAAAAGCGAGGAAGTGGGCGTGAAGAAAGTGTCTCCCGAGATTCTTGATAAGTAAAATCAGGGACGGATCTTTCAGAAGCTGAGCCACCTTCCTGCCGTAGGTCTCATCCCCCACGACAGGGTGGCCGAGGTGCTGAAAATGCACTCGTATTTGGTGGGTTCGCCCCGTGTGGGGGTGAGCCCGAACATAGGTAAAATCGGAGTAGTAACGGATCACGTGATATTCCGTGAGAGCCTGGCGCCGGCGGCGGCTGCGTGTGGAAATCCTGGTGCGCGCCCAGGGATCACGTCCGATAGAGACATCCACAACACCTTCCTTCGCTTTTAATCGTCCATAAACCAGTGTCAGATAACGCTTTTCGACTTGCCGTGCCTTGAATTGGCGCGACAGGAAATCGTGGGCGTGATCATTCTTGGCCACCACCAGCAAACCGGAGGTGGCCTTGTCCAATCGGTGCACGATTCCGGGGCGGATCGTGTCAACACGGCTGATCTCTCGAAAATGGTGAAACAGTGCGTTTGCCAGAGTCCCTCGCCGATTTCCTGCGCCGGGATGAACCACCATTCCTGCAGGTTTGTCCACCACCACCAGCACCTCATCCTCGTAGACGATCTTCAGGGGAATCGGTTCGGCAACCAGCTCTACAGGCTCCGGCAGCGGAGGGACGATTGTGATTTGCTGGCCCCGTTTCAGCACATAATTTGCCTTACGCCGTTCTCCCTCAACTGTCACATGACCCAATTCGATCCAGCGCTGGATCGCGCTGCGGCTGACCTGCTCAAGCTTCTGCGACAGGAAGACGTCAAGCCTTTGTCGGGCGTCATGTACGCTGACTTGCAGGAAAATATTTTCAGACACCGCCAGATCTTCGGAGAGACCGGCTGCGGAAATAAAAGTAAGCGACAATCCCGGCGGGAAAGATCAGAAGACTGATGAACTGCGAGGTAGAAAGCAACCCACCGAACACAAATCCGCGATCCACGTCTCCACGAAAAAATTCCAGACCAAAGCGAGCCGCTCCATAGAGCACCAGGTATAAACAGAAGACCTGACCGGCAAAGCGCTTGTTTTTGTAAATCCAAAGCAGGATCCAAAAGAGGAAAAACGTCGTCAAGGACTCATAGAGCTGAGCAGGATGCAGGGGCACGTGGATCGGAACCCCGATATATTTATGGGCGTACTCGCTGGTAAAGGTTACGGCCCAGGGCAGATTCGCCGGTTTGCCATAGTCACAGCCCGCGGCAAAACAGCCCAACCGACCAATCGATTGTCCCAGTGCAATGGCCGGAGCAGCAGCATCGGCCACCGTCAAGAACTTCAGATCGGGGGATTTCCAAATATATATTGCGATACCGACGACGGCACCGATGAAGCCTCCGTAATACACACCGCCCGCTTGCCAAAATTCCAGCGAAAGCAAACGGGAAGGCCGCTGGAGATAGCCATCAAGGTCAGTCAACACGAGAAGAAGTTTGGCCCCCAGCACAGCAGAAACGATGATAATAAACCCCAGATCCCAGGCCCGATTGCGCAGCACACTTTCCTTGGCCAAACGCGAGACCAGCCCGATCGAAACCAGGAAGGCTGCAGCGAGGAGCAGCCCGTAACTGTGAAGCGTGATTGGTCCAAGATCGATTAGTCGTGGGAACATAGCGTTCCTGCTTTCGAAAGTTCGCGCTGTCGTGCTGTCGTGAGTTCGTGATTTCGTGATGGTGATGTCGTGCCATCGTGGATAAATTGGAGAAGTCAAATTGGTGTCCGTCCCCAATTAGTCAGTCTAAATTGGTGTCTGTCCCCAATTGTCCCCAATTAGGTCCCCAATTTAGGTCGTCCCCAATTAGGTCCCCCCCCAATTAGGTCCCCAATTAGTCCACCCAATTAGAAAAACGACAGCACGACAGCACGATAGCACGAAAGCACGATAGCACGAAAGCACGAAATCAGGCGCTTTTTTCTTCTTTTTGCCGCTGCGCTTCCGCAATGATGCGCTCAGCCAGGGGGGCTGGCACGATCTCGTAGCGGCAGTGTCCCATGTGGAAACTCCCTCGTCCTCCGGTCAAAGAGGTCAATGTCGGCGCGTAGTTGAGCATCTCTGCCAAGGGGACTTGTGCGCTAATCACCTGTGTGCTTCCCTTGACATCCATCCCCAGGATACGGCCGCGGCGACCGTTGAGATCCCCCATGAGGTCACCCGCGTTCTCTTCCGGAGCGTAGACTTCAACGTTCATGATCGGCTCCAGCAGCACCGGCTTGGCTTCCTGCATGGCTTTTTTAAAGGCCAGGGAGCCGGCGATCTTGAAGGCCATGTCCGAAGAGTCAACATCGTGGTAGCTTCCGTCGTAAAGTACCACTTTGAAGTCCACCACCGGATAGCCCGCTAAGAAGCCCTTTTCAGCAGTTTCCACAATCCCCTTCTCCACTGCGGGGATGTAATTTCGAGGAATAGCACCGCCGAAGATCTCGTTTACAAACTCAAATCCTTCACCTCTGGACAATGGCTCCATCTTAATCTTGCAGTCTCCATACTGACCGTGGCCGCCAGTCTGTTTCTTGTGCTTTCCCTGTACCTGTGCCTTACCGGTAATAGTCTCGCGATAGGGAACCTTCGGAGTTCTCAGGACGACCTCAACCCCGAACTTCTTCTTCAGCTTGCCTACTGCAACTTCGACATGGAGCTGGCCGCTTCCGGACAGGAGGAACTCTCTGGTCTGGGGATCTCGCCGGAAGCGGAGGGAAGGATCCTCTTCAAGCATCCGCGAGATGGCATTACTCATTTTATCCTCGTCCCCCCGCGTCTTGGGCTCAATGGCGAAGCTGATGGCGGGCTCCGGAAACTCAACCTTCTTGAAGATGCCCTTAAAGGAACGCTCGGCCAGGGTGTCTCCGGTGTTGGTCCCCTTGAGTTTCAAAACAGCGCAGATGTCCCCGGCGTGAGCTTCCGGAATAGCCTCGTGGGCTTTGCCCTGCATCACCTGCAGGGTACCGAGACGCTCGTCTCCGTTGCTGCTGAAGTTTCTCAAGCTCGAGTCGGACTTCAGGGTTCCGGAAAGGACCTTGATTAAATTGATTCGACCCGCGAACGGATCTGCCCGCGTCTTAAACACAAAAGCCGCAGTAGGCCCTTCTTCTTGAATCCGGAATTCTTTTTCTTCCCTGCTCTCCGAATCGATGAGAGGGACGGGTCCACGCTCGAGTGGATTGGGAAACAATTCCAAGATCCAATCCAGCAGCTGCTTGACGCCAATGTTACTAGTGGAGGCAACACAAAAAATGGGGAAGATGGCTTGTGCCTGAAACGCCTTGCGCAGTCCCGAAAGCAATTCTTCATCGGACAGGGTTTCGTTTTCGAAGAACTTTTCCATGAGCTCATCGTCGTTCTCGGCAACCATTTCGATGAGCTCTTCTCGCCGCTGCCCCACTTCGGACTGAAGCTCATCTGGAATGGTCTCTTCCTTGAAACTTTCGCCCGCGTCCTTGTCGTAAACATATGCCTTGTTCCGAACCAGATCGACGATCCCTCGAAAGTCCTTCTCTTCTCCGATGGGGAGCTGAACCGGAATCACGGTGCGTCCAAAAGAATTGTGCAAGGATTCAAGGCTTCGACTGAAGCCGGCCCGATCCCGATCCAACTTATTCAGGACAACCGCTCGAGGAAGTTTGAATTCTTCGGCAAAGGACCAGGCGAGCTCCGTCTGGACCTCCACCCCAGCGACAGCGTCCACTACCACCACAGCGGTTTCGGCACCCACTATGGACGCTTTGGCATCCAGAATGAACGTCCGATAGCCGGGCGTATCCAGGACGTTGACCTTGTTCCCTTTCCATTCAAAGTTAGCCAAGGCGGTGCTGATGGTGATTTTGCGTTCAGTCTCGTCCTCATCAAAGTCAGTGACGGTGTTCCCTTCCTCTACACTGCCCAGACGGTTGACCGCCCCGGCCGAGTAAAGGAGTGCACTGGCCAGCGAAGTCTTTCCTGAATCCCCATGACCTACAAGCGCGATGTTCCGGATGTTTTCGCTGTTGAATACCTTCATAAATGGCCCTTCCTGGGGTATATTTTGAAGATCAGAAATGTAACACAGCGATAGGGACTTTGCAATTTCGGCCCGAGTCCGCTTGGTCAGTTTGCAACAGAGCCGCGACCGTGAGGGAGTGGCCAGGAAGGAAACCCTGTTAAGTCTTCTCCCGCTCCTTAACAGTCGCGGCTCTGTTGAGCTTTTTGGGGGCCTTGTAAGGGGTTCAAAGCATTTATCATAATGAAGCACTCCCTCCTATCCCTCCTCCTATCATTTTCCGTCTCTTGCCTTGGCACATCCGCAGAGACCAATCGGATAGACGGTGAAAGCGTCATGCGCCATGTCGAAAAGATCGTCGCTTACGGCCCCCACCCTCCCGGCAGTGAAGCACAAAAAAAGGTGGGCGCTTACATCACGGATGAGCTGAAATCATATGGTCTGGAAGTCCGCACCCACACCTTTCATCCGGTGACCCCCCTGGGCCGACTGGAAATGACGAACATCTGGGCAACAGCCAAGGGAGAGCGTGAGTCGGTCATCATCCTGGCCAGCCATTACGACAGCAAGTATTTTGAAGATTTCCCCTTCGTCGGTGCCAATGACAGTGGATCGAGCAGCGGTTTGCTGCTGGAGCTGGCCCGAATTGTGGCGCAGGAGAACCCCACAGACTATACACTGTGGTTTGTCTTCTTCGATGGAGAGGAAGCGTTTCTAGACTGGACCAGTGCTGACAGTCTTTACGGGAGCCGTGAGTTTGTAAAGATGCTCAAACTCCGCCGGCAACTGCATAAGATTTCCACTCTTATCCTGCTTGATATGGTGGGTGAAGAGAACCTGGTACTGCACAGAGACATCAACTCAACTGCCTGGCTGAACAAGATCATTTGGGACAAGGCGGCGGAAATGGAATATGGTGACATTTTCCAGAGGCAAGGCAGCACCGGTGCCGTGGATGATCACATTCCCTTTGCCGAAGAGGGGATACCGGTAGTTGATATCATTGACATGGATTATGCCTACTGGCATCGCCAGGAGGACACACTGGACAAGTTGTCAGCCAAGAACCTGCGCATTGTGGGCAATGTGGTGCTGGCCAGCTTGCCGGAGATCGTAAACCATCTGAGGCATTAGGGGCAATGAAGAAAGCATGGATGATGATTTGGGCAGCGATCGTTGTCCACGTCGTCGCCTTCTACCTGATGCTTCAGGGAGTAGAACCCATATCCGCCGATTTTTTCATCTTCGCCTGGTGGACCTACATTGTTTTTCTGTCCGGCGTGAACCATCTTCGCGGGCGAAACTCTCTTCTACTGGATAATCCGGGTGAGTTCGTGTGGGTTTTCCTCTATTCCATTCCGGTGTGGCTGTTTTTCGAAATCTACAACTTCAGCTTGAACAACTGGCACTATATCGGAATTCCTGTCGAGACCTATCTTCGCTGGCCGGGTTATATAATGTCATTCGGAACGGTTCTTCCCGGTATTTTTGAGACCGAAACCTTTTTGAAAAATTTTGGTGTGCTGACTGAGGTTCGAGGGCGGCCTATCCGGGTGACTCCAGCGCTGCTCATCCGTTTCGTCGTCATCGGCTTCCTGGTGATGCTTTTTGTCCCTTTTCGCCCCGATCTCTTCTTTCCCCTGGTGTGGCTGGGATGTATTTTCCTGCTTGATCCTCTCATCTACTGGCGCGACCAGCGACAATTTTCGTTTCTAGGTAAAGCGGAACAAGGGGACTACGCTATCATAGTGCGACTCTTGGTCACCGGGATGATATGCGGGCTATTGTGGGAGTTTTGGAACTACTGGGCGTCAGCGAAGTGGGTTTATACGGTTCCCTACCTTGGATTCTTGAAGATTTTCGAAATGCCGATGCTCGGGTTTTTTGGCTTTCCTCCTTTCGCTCTGGAGTGTTATGTATTGTACAGAGCCTTTCTCATGTTCCGTGAGCGATTCATCCACGGTCGAAAGTTCATCCCTGTGGTGACAGTTCTATTGCTGATTATTTACTGCATCCTGGCTTTTATGGGGATCGACCGGTGGACGGTCGAGAACTATAAAGTAACCGTTTTCTGAATGATTACTCTGATCGGCCCACGGAAACCCACGGAATCAGCACGGAATGACCCTACGGGCGAATAATGGCAAGTGATTTCATCATATTTAAGAGGCGCAGCGTCTGTTTATTCCGTGCTGGTTCCGTGGGTTTCCGTGGGCCAAACAGCCTTCCAAACATCGCCACCCTCCCCCAGACTGAGGGATTACTCGCAGTGCTTTTAATTCGTTGCTTTCTCGGATTATGAGAGGATATACTTTTGTGGGTGTGACCTCCCAAAGGTGAACTATGGACAACGATTTTCGTCTCTGCATGACGTTCTGGGGGGTGCGAGGCTCAACGCCGACACCGCAAATTGAAAACCTCAGCTATGGAGGGAATACTCCCTGCCTTGAAGTGCTTCTCCCAAACAACGAAGTTTTCATTTTCGACGGAGGCACCGGTATTCGTACTCTGGGCGCTTCTTTACTGCAGAGAGCTGGAGACCAGAAGGTGAGTCTTAAAGTGTTTCTGACTCATTTTCATTGGGATCACATTCAGGGTATCCCCTTTTTCCCGCCGCTTTACTATGAGGAAAATGAAGTGACTTTCCATTCCGTCGGCTTCCTGGAAGGCACACACCGGCGCATGGGTTCCAATAGCGGGCTGGAGGAAACACTGAAAGAGCAGATGAGGAACCCTTATTTTCCGATCAGTTTTGATTTTCTTCCCGCCAAGAAAGGCTTCGTCGAGATCGACTTGGAACCGCTCAAATTCGGCAAGCTCACCATCCATCCTTTCCCCCTGCACCACCCCGGGAAGGCGTTCGGCTACCGGATAGAATCTGAGGGGGCAGTGATCGTTTACGCTACCGATCTGGAGCACGGGCATCAGGAGCTTGACACCGTGGTGCGGGATTTTTCACAAAATGCCGACCTTCTGATCTTTGACTCCCAATACACGCCCGAGGAGTACGAAAAGCAGAAAGGATGGGGACACAGTACCTGGCTGGAAGGCTGTCGCGTGGCCAATGAAGCAAAGGTCGAACAGCTCGCTCTCTTTCACCACGATCCTTCCTATGACGACCAGAAATTTTTTCAAATTGTCCAGAAAGCCCGCCGCAAATTTGAGAACACGGTGGGCGCCCAAGAAGGCTACTCGGTGGTTTTGTAGAATGGATTC
>JALLOM010000110.1 GCA_027717865.1 Acidobacteria bacterium AH-259-O06
AGAAGGATCATCACCTCTTCCATTCCGGGCAGTTTGAAACTGAGAAAATCTCGGATATCTATCTGCATGCTGGATAATGACATATGGGAAAGGTTTTCAATGTAGTTCCGGTACTTCTTCTTGAACTTCTCCAGCATGGGCTTTGGCTCCATCTCGATAGCCCAGAGATTAGAGAAACCACGGACAGGGCCGCTGGAGGCGGTCAGATAACTGGGCACCGGACAGTTGAGACTATCTGCCACCGAATGGGCCGGGTCGCTGGACACCACCAGAAATCGTTTTTCGGGGTAAATACGCGCCAGATAGGCAGCGGTAGCGCAAGAGCATGTGGTCTTACCGGTGCCCCCCTTACCGCCAAAGATGATAAGCCGGATATTTTCCTTTGCTAAAAAGCTGGGTGCACCGTTACGCGTACGGGGACTTACGTGGGCAGGAGTTTCTGGGGAGACCGTTCGAATATCATGTTCCATCGCAAGCATTCCTTTCCTCTAACGAGCAGGAGAATATCCTCGTTGATTTAGAAAGCTTGAAATACTAGAATCCATTATCCTTTACCGCTCCTCTCTTGCCTCTTCCTCTTTTTTTCTCCGCTCTTCCATTCTCCGATTAAAATCAGCCAACCACCTTTCAACGGGGCCATGCGCTCCGGGCTTCCCCAATGCTTGCCAACCCTTGTGGGCAATTCTGCACCTTCTTGGATTTATCATGTAGTCAATAAGGTCTCTGTAGCCCATGGACTGGAGAATAATCCTCAAATAATCACGCCGAAGTCCCATCTGTTGTAGGATCTTCCCCTCCGTGCACTCTCCCCCCTCCTCTTCAATGATTTTTAGAATGATTTTTTCATCAGGGGTTGCCATCGCTACCTCCGGTGCTTATTATGTTGATAGATTCCCCATCCCGTTCATGGGTCATACCACTTACTTAATCACCGGCCAGATTGGTATTACCTTACTCCGTGGGAGCAAACCTTGTCTTAGTCTTCTTTGCCCTTTTTTTAGCCTTTTTTTTTGCTATCTTTGCCTTCTATTTTCGGTAGCTCTTCCTCTTTTTTCGCCAACTCTTCCTCATACTGTTTAAAGTCAAACTCAAGACCAGTCATATGCCGGATAGCAGCATCTTTGCCCGTCGAGTATTTAACCAAGAAATATTTTTTTCGCCTCAGTTTTTCCAGATCGCTCCACTCAGTCCCTGTCGAGTGTTTGACTCTTGTCTTTCGGGGGTACCTCCCCGTTGAGAATCTAATACCCATGTTATGCTCCTCTCTCTTTGGCTAATTGGGCCACAAATGACTTTCCTTTCTCTGTGACCTCATAGCCCGTTACCGATGTTCCTCTCACGTAACCCTGTTTACGGAGAGATTTGATCAAAACCGCTCCATACTCTGCAGAAAACCCCATCTCTTTACCAACCTCCTCCGGGTTGGTGACCCCAAGTTCACGAATTACCTCAAGGGCATCTCGTTCGCTGGCTACAATGGATTGTCGAATACTATACTTCATCTAGTATTCCCAAACCTGTGTCTTAGGTTTTTTCACCTGGCCCGCACTGAGGTTTCCTCTGTCTACTCCCATGCGTTCCCGCAGAGTTGTAAATCGCCGCGGCCCCCGATTGTAAAGCATCACCCAGTGCTCGTTGGTTGGACCCTGAACCTTCATCTCAACCCGGTAGTTATGTTCAAGACGCATCACCTCTGTGATTTCTGCCGGCAGACTAATTCGGCCCTTTTCCTCAACGAGTGCCGTGGCTACTGCCATAATCATTTCAGCCGGCGAAAGCAAGGGAGGTTGGTCCGGCAAGAACAGGACAGCATGGGGATAGCGGGTCGTACCCTCGATCCTTAGCGCATTAATAATCACACCCTCATTCGGTTCCACCCCCAGGAAAAACCGAACATTGCTGGGTATGAAGATATACCCATCCTTCCCTTCATACCGATCCTCGTCTGTTTCTTTCCTGAAGACTCCGAACCCTCGAACTAATGCCATGTTTAGCACCTCCTCCTGAGCCTTCGAGAAAACAGTTTCTTCCCTGGCTTCCAGCGATTTTGATCCTGGGAAATGAACTTGTCACTCACCGAACCTGCCCAATAAGAGATCCACTTCAGATTGAGCTGCGCCTGCTTGAAGTTTGGGTCACTCCTTCCGACCTGCTCGTATTCCTTCGCCGCCTCAGGATACTTCCCCTGCACACTGAGCTTTATACCCAGCTCGAAATGGTCCTTTCTTATTCCAGTCAATGGTTAATCCGTCTGGTTGTACCAAGCACAGCCAGCCACATCAAGGAGCCCCGTACGCTGACAAGGACTCCTCAAATTGGATCAGGAATCTTTATCGCTGAAAGGCTCGCTTTGCGGGGGTCTTTTTGGCCTGTTCTGCCCGGTTTGCCGTAAGCCATTCCTGATACTCCTCCGCTCTTTCTTCGAACTCTGCCTTTTCATCCTTCATCTTCTCAAGATGTGCCTGCTCTCGTTCCTTGAACTCGGCCTTTTCAGCCTTGATCTTCTCAAGGTTCTTCTTGGCGCGTTCTAACGACTCCTTCTTATACTCTTCCAAATACTCAGGTCTCGCCATTTGCTTTACCTCCTTTAGGGGATTAGCTTCCTCCCGCTGTCCGGCTACCTCTTCTTCAATTGACCGGGAGGGGCCACAGCGTATCTCAACCCCTTCTTGAGAAAATGGCCGTACCAGACCATGTCCCTGCAGAGTTGTTCTGCATAGTCACCTGAGATGCCCATCATCACTCCGATCTTTGTGGGATGGGCTTCTCCTCCTAATTCCTCCAGGACTGCGAGAATCTCTTTTTCACGCCTTGTCAGATTTGGCATAACTAATATCCTCCTTTCTTCATGGTTACGACTCCTGCCCCTTTGCACGTGACGCAGGGAAGGTTGCTGCCGGATGTCTTCCCTCGGCCTCGGCAGGACTGACACTTTTCAACCGGTTCCCTGACGGCAATCCAGCCCTTGCCCCGGCACGGGGCACAGGTGATATTGGTCCGTGGTTGCTCCTCACCCCTCCCCTTGCAAGCGGCACACTTGACGACCGGTGGGGTGAAATGAACCCGTTTTTTCCCTTTGCACGTGGGGCAGACAGCGCCCCTCGGCTTTTCACCGGTGCCCTTACAAAATGCGCAATCGTACACCTCCTCTCTGAATAGTTCGATACCTTCCTGGGATGGTTGCAGGACCTGCTCCGCAGAATCTTCACGTTCTATCTTTATCTTCACCGATTCAAACATCATCCCCTGATCACCCCAATCGGTCCCTGCCCGTGCTCGCCGCTTCTGCTCCTTCAGTCCGTGTTTATCAATCTGCCAAGAATCAAAGCGCATTCCACGGGTCTCCTTCTAATTCGTTACTGCTTTTGCTTTCGCACTTATCCACCCACACCAGGGACAGCCTTCAGTGATGAGCTCTTCCACCGGCACCCGCTTATCGCATTGTGGGCAGTTCTCTCTAGCTATAGCGGCCTCTTTCCAGGCTGCTGTCTCTACATTCGTACCACTGGGGAATTCCAATCCATACCGGGCCGCCGTCTCGAAGGAGGCCAGCGCCGCCCGGATCTTGATCCCCAAAAGTTCCACCCCCACCACCGAGACCGTAATGTCGGCATTGATAATCAACCCTTTGTCAAGGATCTTATCAACAAGATCAACTAACGTCCCGCCCGATCGTTCTTGTACTACTTCCATAGCCAATCTAATTTACCTTTTTACTCTTAACGGAGATCACACCCTTGCCGCGGCATGTCCAGCAGTACAAATGGCTGCCAAAATAAAGGCCGGTCCCTTCACAGGCCGGGTCGGTCTCGAAAGGTTCTTGCACCCTGACAGTTCCCCTTCCATGACAAACGACACACTTAGAAAGAGGCGATAGTCCATAGGGGTCTATGCCTCCCCCCTTACAAAAGGCACAGGTTACTAAAGCTGTGTTCCTTAGGGCTTTTTCAGGGTCTTTTTTTGAGATCTTCGCCCTTCTCGGTCTTCTAGCCACGATAAGCAGCTCCTCTATCTTTATTTTTTCTTGATCTCCTGAATAACTTCGGATCCGTTTGCTTTAATTCCTCAAGCTCCTTCAAAGGGACTTCTTCAGGCTTAGCGCCTATTAGCTTATGTCTTCTTAATCTCTTTCTTGGTCTCCTGAATAACTTCGGTTCCCTTTTCTCGTATTCCTCAAGCTCCTTCAAAAGGGCTTCTTGTTTGGCGTATTCCAGTCCGGAGCCAGGTCGGGTTTCGACCCTGTGAACCTCTCTGACACCAAGCAGTGGTTGGATCGGGGCTGTCAGAAGTTTCCCTACTATTCCTCCGACGTCCGTAGGCCGGTCTACCATCAGTCTTCGGTCAGTTGGCAACCCCGTCGTGCCCCAGTGTCTTGAGGGGAGAAAACCCCAGTGCCTGGGCAGTGTAATGGGAATGTGAGCGCTCAGCAGAGGGATCTGGGCTGAAACCAATGGTATTTCCTTGGTGATAAGTGGTATTTCGGCCCCCATCCTTGGCAATACACCGCTCACCAAGGGGACTGCCGTACTCACCAACGGCATGCTAACGGAAATGTTGATGGTCTTTGAAAAAACAAAGCGGGGTCCTTTTTTTGCTGCTCTAGCCATACAACACCTCGCCCAATTTGTTGAGGCTCTTTACCCCCTTGATTTGGTCATCAAATAAGGGTACCTGTGTAATCTGATAGTCAGGTTGTTTCTCCAGAATGAGCTTTTTAATCAACTCGTCTTCACCCTCACGCTTAGCCTGGCAAAAGTGACAGTCAGTGTCAGACCTCACCATATTCACGACAACATTGGAGCTGGCGATTTTAAGATCGCTAATACTCTTCAGGAGACGATGCAGTTCATTGATCCCCATGATCTCAGCAATGGTCAAGGCAACAAATTCACACCTTTCCGCATCTGTTAGGATACGCTGCACCCGGCGCACCTTTTTGGAAAGATCCACAAGATCCTCAGCCACCTGGGTCAGGTCCACCACATTTTGATACTTAATTTGTATACGAAAAGTCATTTTTAGCCAGTCGCGAATAGCTTGCGGCGTGCCCAGGAAATTCAAGAGGTGACCGGTAGCGGCTGAGTCAAAAATATAGATATCAAATCGATGTTCATCCACAAACTCCATAATCTGAGCCAGGGCCATGGTTTCGTCCAACCCGGGCGGGCTTACGTTAACCAATTCTTCAAGGATCTGCCGATCGAAAACGATGTCCACACCGCCAAACTTCCTGAACAAAGCATCAACACTTTCCCTATAGTCTTGCTTGAATTCCTCCAACAGCTTCTCAGAGTTGATCTCTATCCCAAACAGATTCAACTCCGGCGCAATCTGAACCACGGATTCGCCAATAGGGGTATCAAAGATTTCACTCAGGGAATGGGCTGGATCGGTGGAGAATATGAGAACTTTTTTGGTGGGATGCTCCGCTGCCAGATGCAGGGCTGTGGCCGCCGCTAGAGATGTTTTTCCAACTCCGCCCTTTCCACCGAAAATAATGAAGGAGGTCCCAGTCTCAGAGACTTTTAGTTTCAACCCGTTGGAAGATGCATTTGCCGCTTTTCGAGATGATAAAACTTTTTGAAAGGGGGACTTGGTTCGATGGGTCCTAAAGGCACTGGATTCTGACTTTCTATCAAAGAGATAGTCACCGTATTCACTCAATCGCTCCAGTCCGTGGATGTCATAAGGGAAGCTGGGGACCTCGCACAGTTCATATTTGGAGAACTTATCGCGTATGGCGGCCATCCACTTTTTCTGATCTTCTGCCTCACCAGAGCAGTAAGGACAATTCCCCTGGCTACTTCTCACCCGGTTCACAATAATGTATTGGGTTGAGATGCCATGTTTTTTGAGAACAGTTAAGAGCTTCTCTGTTTCCGTCACAGGGAGATCTTCGGGGATCACTACCGGGATAAATAGTGTAGAATACGGGCTTTTCAACAATCTCCGCACCCGCTTCACGTCCCCCTGCATAGTTCGCAAGAATTTGTCGGCATCATCCTTTCTGTACCGGCCGGTCCACTGTCTCATCAGAAAGCGATGTTTGGACTGCATCATCTCGAAAAGGGACACCCATCTTCCGATTTCATCTGGCGTCGCCAGCAGCTTTATGGTGTGACCCGTGGGCGCGGTGTCCACAATGATGACATCAAACTCACCATTCCGCAGAAGCTTGGCTATCCTAATAATCGCCATCATTTCGTCCAAGCCGGGCGGATCCAGAGAAAAAAATCCATCAACGTCCTGCTTGTCGAACCAAGTCCCTCTTTCAAAGATTATTTTCATCACTTGATTGTATTGCTCTTTGAACCCATCAAGCTCTTCCTTGGCTGCAACCTCCAGGGCCCACAGGTTTTCAAGGCCCTGGATAGGGGTGATGGAACTGCCGACGCTACAACCGAAGCTGTCACCAATCGAATGAGCTGGATCCGTTGAAACAATCATGATTTTCCGCTCGGGTCTCTCTCTTGCCAGGTAAAGGGCTGTTGCACAAGCACTCGTTGTTTTACCGTTACCGCCTTTCCCACCAAAAAGGAGAAAAGATCGCCTTTCAAGGTTCATCCTTTGTTCTCAACTAAAAACGCTTATATTTCCTCTTCTTCCGGTTCTTCCGTATCAACACGCTTTCTCAGGCGCCTCCGGCTGAACTGCAATAAATTCCCGTCGTCATCTAGCAGCGTGTCATATATCGCCAGAATGTCCATCTGGTCGGGGATGGAATATTTCTCAATCATTTCAATTGAAATTTTCCATCCTTCTTCTGTTTTCGTTGCCCCAAGAACGGTAGAGAGCTCAAGCCCGGTAAGCTTGCTCAACTCTTCTCGCGCCCTTGAGATCAAACCAGTCATTCCTAGGGCCATAACAACCTCCTTTTATTAAGTCGACTTTGCTTTTGCTTTAGTGACACGTGTCCCGCACCCGGGACAGTAGGCGTACTCGTAGAAGTATCGCCAGCTTGCACCACACTCTTCACATTCGATATACAAGTATTGCCCACAGTCCAGGCAATATTTCAAATCACCCCAGGTGACGGAGCTACAGCGCGGACATCTCATCGGGCCCTCTTTTGGTGTCATGATCCTTCCTCCTTTTCTCTTTCATATTTTCGAATGGCTTCCAATCGGTCCAATAGTAGTTTTTCCTGCCGATCATACTCCTCGTCAGAAATCTCCTCCAGTTCGTAGCGCATCTGCAATTCCAACAACTGCTGTTGGATCACCGACACGTCGGTGACGTCTTTTTCCGCCATTTCATACAATTTGCTGGAAATCCAGTTAATGCCCTTCACCGGAATAAAAAATTGAGGGAACAAAAGATCCGCAAGCCCAAAACCACCACTCTTCGGCTTCTCTTTTATATATTTCTTCCCCTTAGCACTCTCAGGAATTTTTTCAGTCTGAGCCATTCAAAACTCCCTGGTCAATCCAAAACTATGGTTAATTCGACGAAGTTACAAGGTGGAGCAGGACCCACGTATTTGAATTTCATCCGCCCGTCGCGTTCTGAACTGATTTGATTCACCGCTGCATCAAATTCATCAACCTTCTCCTCAGGCACTAAAAAGGACGTATTCGTTACCATTTTGTCACCGAAGATAGTTCCCGATTCTAAATCTACAGATAAAGGCTTTAATACTTTGAGTATTTGCGCTTCTTCTTTTTCCCGCTTACGATCAAGCCCTTTTTTTACTTTCTCACCTAGGGTAACCCGTTTATCCCTCGTTTTAACGGGATGTCCCCGGGCGATTTTCTGCTTCAATATTCTAATGTCACTATGTTGCTCTACCAGTTCGGCGAAGATGGATTCCATGTTTGTCCAAAGGCATTTGAGCCCCAGTTCTATCTTCCCCTCCATCTTGTTGAGCAGGCCACGGAGCTCACCATACCTCTTTTCCAGCACCTCGAGTCGAATGCGTTCTGACGCATCTCGTTCAGCATTACCTTTAGCAATGGTGCCAAATTTGACCGGAAGTACGGTGTAGGACTCCGTCATCAATTCCGACACCTTTTGATGGGCTAACATATTCTCCCGCGAAACAGGGTACTCTTTGATAGGTGAGTCGCTCACCACAGCCGCTATGTCGTGAAAAGCAATTGAGTGCACCGTGTCACCTCTGCCACCGATTCCCGGTGAGCCAAATTCCTTCTCCTCATCTGAGTCAATAACGCAGTAAATATACTTACCTTCTTCCATCATCGGTTAAAGGTCCTCGTTCCCGCCACATCAAAACGCCGGACAATGAAGGTCCCATTGATATCTTCTGGTCTAAACGAAACCTCACCCTCGGAACAAAAGTCCAAAAGCGTTTGATAGGCCCATTTAATCTCCTCAAACCGCTTCTGCGCCTCCGTATCCCCAGATTGATCAGGATGCTTTGTTTTGATAAAGCTCCGATAGGCGGCTTTGATCTCAGCCACAGTAGCGCGATCTTTTAGACCCAGTAACCGCCGCGCTTTATCGATCTCTGCAAAATCTATTGGCTTCACTTCACAGGTGCCAAAACTGTAGGGAGGCAGGGGACCGACACACCTGAAGTCAAGTTTGCCTCCATACTTCTCATCCAATTCGTGGAGCAACTTATCGAACGCCTCTTCTTTTTCCTGAGGGATAAGGAAGGCACAGTTCAAGATCATTTTGTCTTCCATCAGGTCATGGGTTTGATGGGCCAAAGAAAGATCACTCAATCGAGCGATAATCTCATTTTGGAGTCCCTGGCGTTTTTCATCCAGGACCGTTTTCACCAGGGCCCCCACCTCCAGTTTTGCCTGAAACATATCCTCAGGTGGGTTTTCGGCAATTTCCTGCTTACGCTTTATGATGTCCTCATTGGTTGCACCGATTTCCTTGATCACCGAATTCAGATCGTTCCAGCTGGCTGCTACATCCAGCTCAATTTTGCCGTCCATCTCATTTAATAGCTCACTAAATAGATTTTCGCCTTTTTCCAACATCTCAAGCACTTCCGTGTCGTCTTGCAAAAAAGTCCCAAACTTCATGGGGATGATGGTGCGAGATTTCATTACCTTCTCAATTACGGTCTGGTGCGCCACAAGATTGGTGGCGATCCCTTCCTTCCCCATGGTCAGGTAATCTTGATGGACGGCATCCTTTACCGCACAACCCATTTCATTGTAATTCACCAAATGGACTTCTTCTCCACGGTCGGTGGTAAGTGGGAAGAAGGCATTCCCTTCTTTCACATTGATAACACCGTAAATATAGCGCTCTAGATTCGGGCTCACTTGCGTTCCCTCGTCAGCTTCAAGGCTTCAGTGAGATGAGCCATTGTGATCTTGAATTTGTCCACGTGTTCTTGGGCCATATCCCCTTCTTTGCCCAAAAACTCACGTATGGCCAGGGATGCTGCCTGCCGGGCCACGGCTTCCAAATCAGCGCCGGAAAACCCCTCCGTCTCTTCCGCCAGTTTGTTAAGACTAACGTCCTTTGCCAGAGGCTTACCATGAGTATGGATTTTCAATATTTCCTCACGAGCCTCTTCATTAGGGAACGGTAATTCAAGAATCAGATCAAACCTCCCTGCCCGTAAGACAGCTGGATCAATCATATCCAGGCGATTCGTTGCCCCCAGGACTATCACACCCTTTAACTCCTCGATCCCGTCCAACTCCGTCAAGAACTGACTGATCACCCGCTCAGTTGTGCGGGTGGAGTCGCCACCGCCCAGCCCGCGAATGGGCACGACGGCGTCGATCTCATCGAAAAACAAAATTGTGGGCGAAGCCTGTTTTGCCTTTTTGAAAATATCCCGGATCCCTTTTTCACTTTCCCCCAAGAACTTGCTCATGAGGGCAGGCCCCTTCACCGAGATGAAGTTCACACCACTCTCATTGGCCGCGGCTTTAGCGATGAGCGTCTTTCCGGTGCCGCTGGGTCCATGCAGCAGAATCCCCTTGGGCGGGCGGGT
>JALLOM010000111.1 GCA_027717865.1 Acidobacteria bacterium AH-259-O06
CTTGAAGATTGGGATATCAATCCGCCGTACGAACTTATGCCCGTCATCGATATCGAAAATCAGAATCCCGGTGCCAGAACGGCCTTCCTCCTGAGCCCCATCCGGCGTGCTGACGTAGAGATAACGTTTTGTCTGAGATTCGCCAAAGGTGAGTGTGGCGATGGACAGAAAAATCGTAATGAAGTAGATCAGTAAATACATGGCAAGATTGTACTGTCCAATACTTTAAGGCGTCAAGGACGCGTCGGCGCAAGCGTATATCAAAAACGAAAACCGCTAGGAATCCCGTTCCATCGCGGAAAGGGTGGTTATTGATTTGCATGGTCCCCCACTTGCGTAGCCAGAGGAAACGGGACTCCGACCAAGTCGGTTTTTGTTTCTCCGAGAAGTATGAGGGAAGAGGGAAAATGCGGCTCCCAGCCACACATCGGGGGGAGTGGTCGGATCAAATCTTACGGGAACCGCATTGACTAATACAATACAAGAGAGGGTTCACTCAACGCCAGCAGATTAAACTGCACCTGAAGAAAAAAAGAGCCGATATGCATTTTTCTCACTAACCTAATCTGATTTAGGATAATACTTATATGGTTGCTACGGCTTTTAGGTTGACAATGGCTCTTCCCCTCTATTAGCCTTCAGGGCAGTCTACGTTTCCAGGCTCAGGTCTCATCTTCGGTTGGCCGACTAGAACGAAGCGGGAACGGGCTGGAAACCGCAAAATCCGAGGAGGTTTGCGATGTCGACCTGGCTGACACCTGAGGAAATGAGGGAGGTGGAGCCGGCTGAGAAGGGAGCTTTTCCCTCGCCTGTACCCACCCAAGTCGTGTCTAACGGTGAGTTCAACCCCCTTCCACAGACCGAGAACCAAAAGCGTGTCGAGGCTCGAATCGTGGAATTCGCCGATGTCTACGGGCGAAAGTTTGGGATGAGCCGCCGCAAGTTCTTACAGACCGCTTCTGGAATGGCCTCGGCGTTTCTGGCGATGAATGAGGTCTACGGGCAACTCTTCGAGGTTGCAGAGGTAGAAGCCTCACAACGTGAGGCCGCTAGCGAACGGGCACAGGCCCTGTCCGGTCAATTCGTCTTCGACGATCAGGTCCACTTCGTGCGCGACGATTACAAGGATGATACCATCCTCAACCTTGGTCGCTTCGCCGCGGAGCACTGGAACCCCACGATGCTCAAGGACCTGGGCATTGAACTTCTGCGCTACAAGTTTGAGAATTTCCTCAAGGAGGTGTTTCTCGACAGCGATACCAAGATCGCTCTGTTGAGCGGGGCGCCCTTCGATGACCCCGACATGTGGCTGCTCTCGAACGATCAGATGGCGCGAACGCGGGAGCTCGTCAACCGCATTGCGGGTTCCCGTCGGCTGCTCTGCCACGCAGTTTTCACGCCGGGCACGGATGGGTGGATGGATCAGGTGGATCACGCTATCGAGAAGCTCAAGCCGGATTCCTGGAAGGGGTATACGGTGGGCGATCCGTTGGCTCCCTCGCAGTTTCCGTACCGCCTGGACGACGAGAAACTAGTGTATCCCTTTTATGAGAAAACCCTCAAGGCAGGAATTAAGACCGTCTGCGTTCATAAGGGACTGCTTCCGAAGGACTACGAGAAGTCCTTCAAGGGCGTTTGGGAGTATGCGAAAGTCGACGACCTTCCAAAGGCCGCCAAGGAGTGGCCAGATCTGAACTTTGTGATCTACCATTCGGCCCTGCGGCCGTTCATTGATCTGCCCGAGGCCGAGGCGGAGGAGTTCGAGACAACAGGCTATATCCGTTGGGTAAGCGACCTGGCGGCTATTTCGGAGCGGTATGGAGTAAAGAACGTTTATGCTGAGCTCGGCACCGCCTTCGCCAACGCCGCGGTCACCAACCCGCGTCTGGCAGCAGGGCTGCTGGGGACCCTTATCAAGGGGATGGGTGTGGACCATGTCATGTGGGGGACGGACTCGGTGTGGTACGGCTCGCCCCAGTGGCAGATAGAGGCCCTGCGGCGGCTAGAGATTCCCGAGGACCTGCAGAAGAAGCACGGTTTCACACCTCTAGGGCCGGCCGACGGGCCAGTGAAGAGCGCGATCCTCGGTGAAAACACGGCAAAGCTTTACGGGATGGAGAAGCCAACCGATTACCACGCCATCGAGCCCGATGTTATCGAGAAGATGAAAGCTGAGTACAAGGCAAGTGGGATTGGCCGCAGCAACACCCCTTTCGGGTACATCCGTAAACGCAGGCTATGAACAGGATCTTGGGACGACGGGAGGGAGTTCTTGATCAGCCGAGACCCAGTTCCGACTCGACTTTGTTGTCCTTTCGTACCTCAATCTTGCCACCCTCGTAGTCGAGAAGAATGACTGAGATGAGACACCCGATTGGGCGCACCACGTTGTTTGTCAGCACTTTGGCTGTTCTGACCGCCGCTGTTTTTACCACAGGGTATTCGCAGGTGGGCCGGGGCAGCAGCGAAGCAATCAATTTCGCCTATCCAGTCTATTCCTTGACGGAAGAAGACGATTTTCCTGCCCTGGCGACGGACCATCGGGAGGACAAGCTGCTGGTCTGGATTGCCTACAAAGGGGAATCGGAACGGCTGATGGGTAAAATCTGGAGAGCCGGCGAGTGGTCTCCTCCCTTCCATGTGGCGCCGGGAACGGGTAACTACTTTCAACCGATCGCCGTTTCTACGGATAGTGGTCACCTGTGGGTCTTCTGGTCGGCACAGGATAAGCGGGGACAATGGGACCTGTACACACGAAAATACTATGAGGGCTCCTGGTCGCGAATCATGCGGCTGACCGAGGATGGTGGTTCGGATATGTTCCCGGATGCTACGTCAGGTGGCAGCCGGATTGTGCTGGTGTGGCAGGGGTTTTCCGCCGGCAATGCGGATATCTACATGATGGTCTTACCCACGGAATATCTGCCGGACCGGCGCCCCCAGCGTGTTGCGGTCACCACCCACTCGGCCTCGGACTGGGAACCGGCGGTCGTCATGGACAGCCGAGGTATAGCCACCGTCGTGTGGGACAGCTATCGTGACGGGAGGTACAATCTGTTTTTGCGTCAGTGGAAAGAGGGACAGTTAACGCCGGTGACCCGGGTAACCGGGGACTCCACCTTTGATGCGCATGTTGACGCGGCGGTCGACCGCCACGACAACGTCTGGATTGCTTGGGACCGGGGAACCGAGAACTGGGGACGGGACGACGAAATTAACCGGTTTCGGGATGGCTCCGGCGGTCTGCATGCAACCCGCAAGCTGGGACTCCGCTACTTTAACGGCGTTGATTTCTACGACAGCCCCGGCCCGCTTCCAACGACGCATGCGGAAGACGGTGTTGAGTTCTCGGAACTGCCCCACCTCAGCTTCGACGGCAAAGGCAGCCTGCATCTGTTGTATCGCGGATGGGAAAGGCGAAAGCCCACTGAAATCTACCACATTTATCATTCCGTCAATAGCGGGGGCAGCTGGAGTGATCCCGTGAAAGTCCCGGGCAGCCCCGGCCGCAACACGCAGCACGTGGCGACCACACTGGACGGGGCTGGAAATCTGTGGGCGGCCTGGTCCACCGACGGCCGTGGTATTGCAGCCCAGGAGGGTCAAAAAAATCCCCTCCGGAATTATGACATCCGTGCGCAGCGGGTGGCGGCTGCGGTGCCCTCGGACAAACCTCTCTCGGGTAGCAGAATCACCGTCTCATCTGCGGCACCTTTTCAGGTTTCTCTCCCCGCCCGTCCACAGCGTGAATTAAAGGGCAAGACCTACAAACTTTACTTCGGTGAATTTCATCGCCATACCGATATCCGCGGGCACGGAGGGATCGATGGGTCGGTGCTCGACTCCTATCGCTACGCCATAGACCCCGCGGCAATGGACTTTTTTGCCACCACGGACCATGTCGTTGTGGCAAGGAACTGGTACGACGGGCTGCGAGAATACCAGTGGTGGTACACCCGGAAGATTGCCAGCCTTTTTTCGGTCCCCGGACGGTTTGTTCCTTTTGCGGCCTACGAAAGGAGTATGGGCGCAGGTCACGGGCACAAAAACGTCGTTTACGAAGACTTTGACGGCCCCGCCATCTGGGCGGACCGGACCGACCGGGACTGGTGGTTGAAGAATGAACCGTTTGTACTTTGGGATAATGTGAAAAACAACCGAGGTATTGCCATCCCACACACGACCGGACAGGCCAACTGGTGGGAATTCCATGATCCGGTGGCGGAGCCGTTGATGGAGATCTACCAGGGGCGGCGCATCAGCTATGAGTACGAGGGTGCGCCAGACCCCAAGCGGGGCGTCAACACCAAGGGTTCGCGCCGGATGTACCGAAACGGCAATGCTGGAATGGCCTGGACGGCCCTGGCGAAGGGCTACCGCATCGGGTTTATCGCCAGCACAGACCACCGGGCGACGCATATTTCGTTTGCCTCCGTCTGGGCGGAAGACCTCAGCCGCCAGGCAATTTTCGAGGCGCTCCTCAATCGCCGGACTTACGCCGCCACGGACAACATTGTGCTCTGGTTCACCGCCAACGATGAGCCCATGGGGTCGGACTTTATCAGTCCGGCCAATCAGGTGACCCTGAAGGCAGAGATCACCGGTACGGATGTCATCGAAAAGATCGATATCATCCGCAACAATACGTTTCTCTACAGCACGGAACCGGGCACCAGAGAAGTAGATTTCAGCTACCTGGACACCGATATTACGCCTGGTGAGACCTATTACTACTACCTTCGACTGATCCAGAAGGATCCCGACGGCACCGACGTCAAGGAAATGGCCTGGAGCTCCCCCATCTGGGTCACGCTGAGCCGATGAGTGCCGCCCCGTCGCGTACCTTCACTTCTTGGTTACGTCGCGCCCGGCAATGTACCCATCCGGCTGAGCCCGAGCGACGAGCCACCCATAAACCCCATCGGTTTCCGCCAGAGAAACGAGAACGGGTAGTTCTCACAGCGTGAACCCTCCTGCTACCGTCCTGACGGCCTTCTTTCCAGTTCGGCGTAAATCGCCGGTGAACAGGTCGAGGGGGAACCGCTCTGGCTTTCACCGATGTGGGGCACCTACCAACCGTAGTATGAATTGGTCCATTGGCACAAGCAAGGCTGGCAATGCGTGAGGATCAGTAGTACGATTATAAATGTAGAAATCATGCCTGGAAAATTCTCACTTTTTACAATCTCTACATTTTTGTTCGGATCCCTTTGGGCTGTCCCGCAACAGCAGGACGACAGAAGGCCAGCTCCTCCGAGTGCTCAGGAGAGCCAAAGTCAGTCACAAGAAAGTCCGGAGCGAGAAGATTTTTACCTCTTACTTACCGGATCGGTGCTTCTGGACGACGGCTCCCCGGCGCCTGTGTCGCTGCGGGTGGAAATGGTTTGTAATGAGAGGGTTCTCCAGCAGACGTTCATCGACGTTCAGGGGCACTTTGCCTTTGAGTTGGGGAGTCGCACATCTTTCAAGCTGAGAGATGCCAGTGTTTCGGGCGGTCATGATCTTCGTGCAATCAGTCGCGGGGAAAGCCCTCTCTGGGTGGGGAACTCGAGAGTCGGGACCTTCGATCAGCCCACTTTGGGTAGAGTCAAATTGAGCGGCTGCGAAGTACGTGTGCCGAAGAGCTCCGGATTCTTTTCCGATCCCATAATGCTGAGTTCACGGAGTATGTTTGATGATTCAGACATCGGCGCCATTGTACTCCGCCGCCTGTCAAGATCCGACGCCTCGACGGTCACCGTGGCTACTTTGACGGCTCCGGTTGAGGCCAGGACGGCCTATGAAAAAGCGAAGTACCAACTGAGCAGGAAAAAAGTCGACTATTCCAAGGTCACTGAAGAATTGGAGAGAGCCGTCGATTTGTTTCCGAAGTTTGCTCTGGCTTGGCACGAATTGGGCCAAACTCGCCTGGCACTCAACGATCGAGAGGGCGCTCGTCAGGCATTTGAGCAGGCTATCACCTCTGATCCCAAGTTTTTTGTTTCCTATCTGGGACTGGCCCGGATGGAACTGGAGCAGCAGCGTTGGGATAGGGCCGCCGAGTTGACTAGCCGGCTGGTTGAACTGCACCCTCAGTATCCTCAAGGTCGCTACTTTCACGGATTGGCGAACTACTATCTGAATCGTTTCGATGCGGCCAAAGCTTCCTTTTTGACCATGGAGGAAAATGAAGGTTCCAGGGACTATCCGATGGCGCACTATTACCTGGCGATGATTTACATTGAGGAAGGAGAAATCCCTTCGGCCGCCGCTGAATTTCGGCTCTATTTGGCAAATTCACTGGAAGGTTATATCCCGGAGGATCTGAAGGAGAGGATTAGCAGACAGCTTCAGATATGGGAAGCGCAAGGTTTGACTGAAAAGGAGCCGATCGCGGGTCCACCTTCATCTGAAGAGCCTTGAGGCAATACCCGACTCCCCCTTTTTCATCCTCATCCTACCTCCAATTGACTCACCCCCCGCCTTCGACTGTGATCTGAGCCGCGAGGAAGAAAAGCCCGGATGAAACGCCGGCCTCCGCGAGAAGGAACGGAAAGAATCTCACTCGGTAACCGCCCGGATTGTGCGGCGAGTTGCCCGAAAAGCTGGCGCACCAATCGTTGACGGTGATGGATATGAGGAAAAAGAAGGGCAAAAACAATGGGACAAAAGCCAATGAAACGTCGAAACTTCATCAAAGCAACCATGATCGCCGGAGCAGCAGCCGCGATTGATCCTGCAAATCTTATGGCACAGCAGAACCAGCTCTGGGAAACCGTGGACGATTTTGACCGACCCAATTCGCTTTATCATGGCGATGGCTGGGAGAGCCTGAACCCCGGGTACTGGAGGGTCGAAAATCAGGCGCTGCGCCGCCGGCTCAAAAACGTCGGCGATCGGAATCCCACTGATGCGTTTCCCTGGCACTGGGAAACGCATCAGGGAAAACCCATGCCCATCGAATATGACCCATCGCTCCCGTTTGGCATGATCTGGCGCAGAGACTGGAAATTGAAAGGCAACTACAAGATTCGTGTCGAATTCACGGTCCGCCAAATGCCGACTGAACCGGAAGGTGGGCCTCGCTGGAGACAGGAGAAGGCTGGCTACGCAATGATGGGAATTTGCTTTGGTGGAAGCTCCTTGTATGAGAGCCGGGGTGGTGCCAACAGCAGCAACTGGAAGGGGTCGCGCTCCAGAGGAGAAGCGTTTGAGCAGACGCGCCGGCGAGCCCGCAGCCGAAGCGGTGACGCCTCCTGGATGGCTGCCTGGCGTGACAGTGGAACGTTCGGCATCTATGATCACGCCACCGACGAGCCGCTAACAGCGCAGGAGGGGTCTGAACAGAAGCCACCGTCCCTAAAGGCGGGCGACTCGGCGACGATTGAACTGGCGGTAACCGGCCAGCACACGGAAACTGCAACGGTGACAGCCACGCTGCAAGCGGGGGCCTCGAGCACGACGGTCACTTGTAGGAACGTTGATCGCAGAAAATTCACCGAGGGCCACTTTGGTCTGCTAGCTCGAGGACTGCTGGATTTTGAAGTCAAACGTGTCGCTTTGCACCCTGGAGGCAATCAACCGGTCGATGCGCCGGTAAACGACCTGCACGTCTGCTATCCCTTGGGCGATACACTGCAAAAGGTTGACAGAACATGGCGATGCAAGTTCGTCGCTTTGTTTAGATCCGATGGCCGGCAGGCCGAGGTGCGCGTCAGTGATTCTCCTAATCCCACCAGAGGATGGCAAAACATTCCGGCGGCGGGTAAGGCCAAGATCGTCGACAACGACTTTCGCCGCTTCACCGCGGTGATCGATGTCAATTTGCCCTTCAGTCCAGCGGACAAGACAATGTACTACACCCTCTGGAAGGATGGAAAAGACGTCACCACCGACCCGCGCAGGGGGTGGCTTGGAAAAAAGGAGTATGTCGGCCGCCTGCCCCGCTTGAAGGCACCTTATCGCCTTGCGGGGTTGGGTGGACATGCCATCCACGGAGGCGGTCCAAACCTTCCCAATGCTGGGCGATTCCAGGAGAACTGGATACACGATCAGCCCACGCCTGACGCTTACAAGTACATAGAAGACCATAATTTACAGATACTGGTCTGGGATGATGATGTGTGGTACCTGGAGCTGCTGTTCTCACCGCCCAGTACGGATGATGCCTACAAGATCATCACCCTCACCATTGCAGGCCCCACGGCAAGGTGGCAAATGATGCGCCACTGGAACGTAATCAACCCTGGTGATCACGACTACGGCATGGACGACGTCAAGGGACCAGAGCAGTACCTGGTGCGACAACATGACGACCTGGGCCAGGACCGGGAATATGTGCGGAGAAACTTCAAGATCGTTCAGCATCTGGTCAGGGCAAAAGAAAACCCTTCAGGCACAGACAACCCCAAACATTGGCGGCGTTGGAAGATGCCCAACGCAGACTTTTCTCTCGTCATTCTGGACAGCCGGTTGTGGCGCACCTCCCAAGACACCAAGATTTGGGATGATGAGGGCTGGGGCCACAAGACAAACCTCTACGATCGCACTGACCCGACACGAACCCTGCTGGGAGAAGAACAGTTCGCCTGGCTCCAGGAGATAATCCGCACCGACTCATCGTCCCTGATCTGCCTCACCGGAGTCAATGCGCTACACACGATTTGGACTGGTGTCAAGGAGGACCCGCAGACAGGCTTAAGGTGGAACCAGCGTGACCGCGTGGCGGCCGACTACGCCGGCTGGGTCAAAGCTGGTGCGGACCGTGTGATCGAACTGTTGGGCAGCCGATCCGGAGTTGTGACCGTCTATGGGGACGTCCACCTGGCGAGCATCATGCAGAACCTGGATCACCGATTCTATGAGTGTTCGTTTGGCCCGATTGGCCGTACCGGTTCTCGGAGATTGAAAGAGGGCTTTGGACCTGAGATGACCGACTACGACGGTCGTCCGCTTCGGATCCACGCGTTGTATCATGACAGGTACGATTCTCCCAACCTCAGGCCGCGTAAGGGACCTAAAATATGGAACTTCCTGGAAATGCAATTTGACCCGCGCGGAGAAGATCCTTTCTTTTTACTGAGGATTCGCAACGTCATCGATCCTCCAAGTGAAGACCCCAGAGGCGGTGGAACGGTGCAAGAGCGCGCTTCAAATACCGGACGGCCCATCAGTTGCAGCCTGCCACCTATCAAGACACTGCCCAATGCCGGCGTTCATTTGTCCACCATAAACGGTCGGCCCATCCGCGGTGTCCGCAGTCTCGACAACGGTGTGGTACCGCTTCGCGGCCTGATTGACGTGGCTCCAGGTACTCCGATTCTGATAACCAGTTTCGATGGAACTAAGACGGACACGCAACTTATAAAGACATTGCCGTTGGGTCAGTAATTGTTCTCAATTGTCTCTGCGTTGGATCTATTGGTGGTTAGAACCTTCGCTGCTTTTGTGCCTTCGGGCGCTCCTGATACAATCTGCCGCCCCTGTGCCCAAGGCCAGTGTTCCTGCCCCAGCGTGATCAGCTTGAAAGGTTATGACAAAACCATTCATGAAAATTGATACGCACCAGCACTTCTGGCACTACAACTCGCAGGAATACGGTTGGATTGGCCCTCAGATGGAGCAGCTCAAACGTGATTATCTGCCTGCCGATCTCGCTCCTTTGCTGCAATCGGTGGGTATCGACGGAACAGTTACTGTTCAGGCACGTCAGATTGTTGAAGAAAGTCAATGGTTGCTGGAACTGGCAGACCGTCACCCGTTTATCAAAGGTGTGGTAGGGTGGTTGGACCTGCGCAGCGCGAGGCTGCGCGATCAACTGGAACAGTTTTCTGCCCATCCCAAGTTTTGTGGAGTTCGTCACGTCATCCATGACGAACCGGACGACCGATTCATGTTGGGTCGCGATTTCATCCGAGGC
>JALLOM010000112.1 GCA_027717865.1 Acidobacteria bacterium AH-259-O06
ATATCCATTTTGAAGGTAATACGGTTTTTGACGACGGCGAGCTGCGCAAGGCGCTGGAACTCACCAAAGAGCGGAATCCAGTTACCCTGTTCAAAGGCCTGGATAAGTACATCCAGGAAAAGCTCGAATACGACCTGCAGGTGAACCTGCTGGAAGCTTACCGTGAACGTGGCTACATGTTTGCCAAGGCGGGTGAACCCAAGGTTGAAATTGTTGAAGCTCCCAGAGGATGGCTGTTCGGATTCCGCAAAACCAAACAACAATATTACATCACCATTCCCATTGAGGAAGGCGAACAGTATCGCTACGGGTCATTTGATGTCGAGGGAGTGACAAGCCTTGACGCAGAACAGGTTAAAAGGTTTTACAACATCATTCCCGGCGAAGTGGTGAACTATGTGGTCCTGAAGAAAGCTAACGATGAGCTGAAGAAGGCCTATTCGACAAGCGGTTACCTGGATGTGACCGTTATTCCGCAAATCGACCCGGATCAAGGAAAGAAGACTGTAGATATTAAGGTCCAGGTTGAGGAAGGAAAGCAGTATATTGTTAACAGAGTCAATTTCGCGGGTAACACCAAGACCCGCGACAAGGTGCTGCGTCGCGAGTTTTTTCTGGAGGAGCAGGACCGTTTTAACGGTAACCTTCTTGACATTTCTGTGCTGCGGCTGAACCAGCTCGGATTCTTCGAAAGGGTCGAAGAGAAGGATTATGAAGTCATAAAAAGGCCCAACGAAGGAGAAGTCGACATCCTGGTCAAGGTCAAGGAGCGAAGCCAGCAGTCCATCGGTCTCACCGGAGGAGTGAGCGGCATCTACGGCAGCTTTTTTGGTATTAATTACCAGTCCAATAACTTCCGCGGCCTGGGGCAGCGAATCGATGTCAATATCCTTACGGGCAGCCGAACGGCAAACTTCATGTTTTCTTTTAACGAGCCCTATTTCATGGATACCAAGGTGTCCATGGGATTCTCGGTATTCAATCAGCGTTTTCGATTCGATACCTTTACGGCCTTCTTCGGGTTGATTTCTCCCAGCCAGAATGTCCAGTTATTTACCCGTCACAGCACGGGATTTACCATACGGGGCGGCTATCCGTTGTGGCGCTGGACGCGGGTGGGTTTGAGCTACTCCTTGTCGACCATTAAGATTACCAATATTGATGAGCTTTTCAAAGACTTCGCTTTAAATCAGCTGGTCGGCTTTACTCCTGGTGGAAGCGCGGACGATGCGCGAAAGGGGATCATCCGCAGTGAGATAACGCCAAGCCTTGTTTACAACACAAAGAATCAATTTTTTGGCGCAACCGGGGGAAGCCAGTTCACCGTCCAGGCCCCCATTTCTGGAGGGCCATTAGGTGGGACTTTTAATATCATTCAGCCTTTCGTCGAATACCAAAAATTCATGTCCGACAAATGGATAAGTGGGGGCCGAAACACATTGGCCTTCCGAGCCCAGTTTATGCATGTGCTTCCGTATGGCAAGCTCCCGGGCGGGGGTCCGATGTCAGTGCCTTTCTTTGAGCGTGTTTTTTGGGGAGGCGAATATAACCTGCGTGGTTTCGATATTCGTTCTGTCACCCCTTGGGCCATCACCCGGACTCCAAGCTTGGACAACGAAGGGAATCCGATCATCGATCCGGCCACGGGCTTGCCCTCCATCTCTGAAAGTGTGATTCCCGTCGGAGGAGATACGGCTGCAATTTTGACCCTTGAATACCGCATGCCGATAGTTGGCCCCTTGCAGCTGACGGGATTCTTCGACTTTGGGACTTCTACCGTACTTAAAAAGAGCAATTTGATTCTTTTTGGGCCCAATACCTTTATTGATTTACAGGAGCAGACCAACAATGTGTGGCGTGCATCGACGGGTGTGGAAGTTCAGTTCCTCATGCCGATGATCAACCAGCCCTTCCGCTTGATCTTTGCTTATAATCCGTTCATCCTCGATTCGAGTATAGTGATGCGGGGCGTGCGGTTTCCTCTGAAGGAGCCGCAAAAAAACATTAGATTTACAGTAGGATACACATTCTAGTATCAAGGAGAAGAGAAAAGTCATGAGAGAGCGGACAGCTGTGGTCTTTGTTTTGCTAATCACCTTTGGGGTCTCGACTCTGATCAGCTTGGGCCAAAATGTCAAGATCGGTTTCATTAATACGCTGGAAGTACTCAACGGTACCGAAGAGGGCAAAAGGGAAATCGAAAAGTTGAATCAGTTCGCGTCGGAAAAGCAGCAGCAAGTTGTTTCCCAGACAACGGAACTGCAGAAACTGCAAGAGCAGTATGCCACTCAGCAGCGAACTTTGAATCCGGAGACTCGCGCGGAAATGGAGCGAACCATTCAAGACAAGGATCGGAAACTAAAGCGATTACAGGAAGATATTCAGTTGGAATATACCCAGCGGCGTGACGAGCTGTTGGGCAGAATGAGCGAGAAGATTCGGGTCATCATCAACGAATACGCACCCAAAAACGGTTATGGTGTGATCTTCCTTCGTGACCAAACCCAGACTTATGTGGAACCCTCTCTTGATATCACACAAGACATCATCAAAATCTATAACGAACAGAATCCTGTTGCGAGTGAAAAGAACTTGCCATCAGCTCCCTGACGTGTCGGATCACCCTCGCCATAATTTTTTGAAAGAGATGGAAATCCAATGAAGAGATCAACACTCAGTGGATTTTGCTGGATATTTCTATGGGCTGCAGGGCCCGTAACAGGTTGGGCTCAAATTGATCAGCCCACCGAGTTTCAAGCGGGCTTGAAAATCGGATTTGTCGACAGCCTGCAAGTCCTTTACGGAACGGAAGAAGGAAAGCAGGAGATATCGAAGATCCAGGAGTTCATCGAGGAAAAGCAAAAGGAATATGACTCACGGCGCATGGAATTGGAAAGACTGCGCGAGCAACTCGAAACACAGCAACGGACCCTCAATCCCCAGACTCAGGCGGACATGCAGCGAACACTCGATGAGAAGGATCGAAGGTTGAGGAGATTCCAGGAAGATACTCAGGTGGACATCAACCGCAGGCGTGACGAGCTCTTAGGGAGGATGACTGACAAGATCCAAGTAATCATTAACGAGTACGCCCAGAAGAATAATTTCCGAGCCATTTTTTTACGCGGCGAGTCCCAGGTCTACGTAGATCTATCTCTGGATCTCACTGGGGAGATTATTCGGATTTACAACGAGCGGTATCCGGTGTCCACTGCCCAGAGCTCCACATCGACGGCCACCCCCACCCAGCCGTAGGGGCGAGCCGATGGCTCGCCCGAACCGTTCTGCCTATTGACCCTCGGGGCTTCCTTAGTATAAAACTCCCCGCGTGTATACCCTTCAGCAGCTTGCCGATCGCGTGGGAGGACATATTAGCGGCGATCCCCAAATTGAAATTAGTGGGATTCAGCCTTTTGAGACTGCAGGACCGGGACATCTAACGCTTGCCGGCGAGAAGAAGTATCGAGATCGTTTGGAAGAAACGGGTGCTTCGGCGGTGATTGTTTCGCCCGACCTTGTCTCCTCCAAGAAAGCACTCTTACAAGTTGAAAAACCCAAGGTTGCTTTTGCTCAGCTTTTGGCTCTTTTCCACCGGAAGCCTTTTACCGCAAAGGGAATTTCCCGGCTGGCCTATGTCGGTAAACGATGTCGTATTTCCGAAAACGTGACAATTCACCCCTTCGTCTTCTTGGGGGATGAGGTCGTCATCAAGGAAGGTGCCACTCTCTTTCCCGGAGTCTATGTTGGGAATCACTGTGTGATCGCTGAGGAGTGTGTCTTACACGCTAATGTCACGCTTTATGACAATGTTTCTCTGGGTTCCCGCGTCATCATACACAGCGGTACGGTGATAGGGGCCGACGGTTTCGGCTATGTATTTGATGGTCACAGCCAGGTGAAAATTCCCCAGACAGGACGGGTGATCATCGGCGATGATGTGGAAATTGGGGCGAACAGTTGTGTGGACCGGGCCACTTTTGGCACCACTGTGTTAGAGCGAGGTGTCAAAGTCGACAATCACGTCCATATTGGCCATAACTGCAGAATTGGGGAAAATACGGTGATTGTTGCACAGGTGGGGCTTTCCGGAAGCGTTGAGGTGGGAAAGAACTGTGTGCTTGCAGGACACGCGGGTGCCGTTGAACATGTGAAGATTGGCGATGAGGTCACCGTCATGATGAAGTCTGCGGTCACAAAAGATATCCCTTCTGGCTCTGTTATTTCTGGTCAGCCGGCTATGGACCACCGCCAGTGGATGAAAATTGAAGCCGTCGCGCGGCGCCTTCCCGAGATCTATGGCAAGTGGAGGAAATGGTTAGAAGAAGCCAGAAAGACGAACCAGGAAAAGTGAGCCATCGTCATGAAAGAGTCGATAAGTACCTTTGAGATTGAAGAGATCTTTGAGTATCTGCCCCACCGTTATCCTTTCTTGCTCGTGGATCGTATCGTTGAGTACGAAGAGAAGCGCCGAATTGTAGGCATCAAGAACGTCACTATTAATGAGCCCTTCTTTCAGGGTCACTTTCCCGGTGCTCCCGTTATGCCGGGGGTGTTGATCATTGAGTCAATGGCACAGGTGGGTGGTTGTCTTGTGTTTAAGACTCTCCCTGAGAGGGAAAAGAAATTGGTCTTTTTGATGGGAATCGAGAATGCTCGCTTTCGGAAACCCGTTCGTCCCGGGGACCAGTTGCGTATTGAGATGCTCATCACCCGGGCCGGAACACGGGTGGGCAAGCTGAAGGGAAAGGCCTACGTGGACGGCCAATTGGTTGCCGAGGCAGACATTATGTTCTCACTGGTGGATCGACCAAACCCCGGCTCGCGCGAGTAATCCTTATGGGCGACGCACTCAGTCGTGAAATTCACGAAACCGCTGTCATTTCCCCCGGTGCTGAAATCGCCCATGGAGTCCGAATTGGACCCTATGCCGTCATCGGTGACGAGGTGACTCTAGGTGAGGGGAGTATTGTTGGTCCTCACACCGTGATCGAGGGACCCACCATCATCGGTAAAGAAAACCGCATCATGGGGCAATCTGCCATCGGAACCAATCCTCAAGATCTGAAATATGAAGGCGAAAAGAGTTTTCTGTTGATCGGTGATGAAAACGTCATTCGCGAGTTCGTCACCATCAATCGGGGCAGCGCGGGTGGAGGTGGGAAGACCACCATCGGGAACAAAAATGTGCTGATGACGGGTGTACACATTGCGCATGACTGTCACGTGGGACAGGGAACGATATTGATCAACTCGGCTACGTTGGGCGGACATGTTGAGATTGCCGATTATTCTACTGTAGGTGCTTTTACCGGTATTCATCAGTTCTGTCGAGTGGGTGCCTATGCCTTCATTGGAGGCTATTCGGTGCTGACCCGTGACGCTTTACCGTTTGTCAAAACGGTGGGTGAGCGAAACCAGGCCAGAATCTACGGAATCAATAGCCTGGGCCTGAGGCGAAAGAATTTTTCTTCCCCACGAATTGAAGCCCTGAAGAGGGCCTATCGGTGGTTGTTTCAAAAAGGCTTGAAAGTCGGCGAAGCGATTGAAAAGATTCAGGAAGAAGGACTGGACACCGAAGATGTGAGTTCGCTGATTCAGTTCATTGAAACCTCAAAGAGAGGATTCGTGAGACAGATGAGCGGATTCGAGCAAGAAGAAGGTGGATCTTGAAGATTCAAAAATTGGGGTTAATTGCCGGCAACGGCAGGTTCCCGTTCCTTATCCTGGAAGAGGCCCTCAGACAAGGTATTTCCGTTGTTGTAGCGGCCATTCGCGAAGAAACTTTTCCCGAGATTGAAAAGTTTGCTTCCAATCCAGAGATCTCTGTTCACTGGCTGGGACTGGGCCAACTTGGAAAGTTAATCCGACTTTTTAAGCAAGAGGGCGTGGAGAAGGCAGTGATGGCCGGACAGGTAAAACACACTCAGATCTTTTCCCGCAAAGGAAGAGCTTCTGGCAACCAGCCGCTGATCTTGCCAGATTTTAAGATGCTGCAAGTTTTCATGTCTCTTCACCACAGAAACACCCAGTCGCTTATCGGCGGGGTGGTTGGAGCACTGGAAGAAGCGGGGATCGAGCTGATCGATTCTACCCTGCTGCTGCACTCCTTGGTCCCGGAAGCTGGAGTACTGACTCGGCGCAAGCCAAACGGCGAGGAGTCGAAGGATATCGAATACGGGCGAGCTGTGGTACAGGAAATTGCCCGGCTCGATCTGGGTCAGACAATCGTGGTAAAAGATCAAGCGGTGGTGGCGATTGAGGCGATGGAAGGAACGGACGAAACGATTCGTCGAGCGGCACGCTTGGTGGGAGGCCGGCGTCTCACCGTGGTCAAGGCCGGCCGGCCGGATCAGGACATGAGGTTCGATGTACCCGCAGTGGGTCTGGACACGCTTGAAGTGATGCAGGAGTGTAACGTGTCGGCGCTTGCCATTGACGCGGGAAAAACGTTGATACTGGATCGTGAGAAGTTTATCCGGGAAGCTGATCGTTTCAGAGCGACAGTTCTAGCTGTTGACCGGAACAGAGCCGCGACCGTCAGCTGAGGCCCCTTTTGCGAGCGCCTCTGACAGTGGCGGCGGAGCTGCATCGGTTTAAGAATTTTCCCTTCATGGCAACTACAAAAGTGGCAGTGGTCGGTGTGGGGGCTCTCGGAGAGCAGCACGCCCGAGTCTATTATGAGCTGCCGGAAGCCGAGCTGGTCGCCGTGGTGGACATCGAGGAAGAACGGGTCCAGCGAGCTGCTTCCCTTTACCAATGCCAGTCCTACCGACGTTACCAGCATATCCTCACTCGGGTAGAGGCCATCAGTTTGGCTGTTCCGACGCAGGATCATGCCGGCATTGGTGTGGATTTTCTACAGGCCGGTGTTCATGTCCTCATAGAAAAGCCGATTGCTCAGAATTTAGAAGAGGCCGATCAATTGATCCAGATGCGGAGGAAAAGTGGCGCGGTTCTGCACATTGGGCATTCCGAACGATTCAACCCAGCCCTGTTAGCGGTGACACCCTATATTACCCAACCCAAGTTCTTTGAAGCGCACCGGTTGGGCGTCTTCATACCTCGAAGCCTCGACATTGATGTAGTCCTGGATTTGATGATCCACGATCTTGACTTGATCCTGCATCTGGTCGACTGTCCGATTCGAGAGATCCGTGCTGTCGGAATACCGATACTTACCCCGCGGATCGATATCGCCAACGCCCGTCTGGAATTCGAAAATAGCTGCGTGGCGAATGTTACTGCCAGTCGAGTATCGAATGAGAAGATTCGGAAGCTCCGATTTTTTCAGCCTCAGGATTACGTCTCCATCGATTTTCACAGACAGAACGTGGAGATGTACAGCCTGCTCGACCGCGACTTGGGAAGGAAAATTACCGGGCGGAGTTTCGAAATTCGTCGCCAGGAGCCGCTTAAACTGGAAATTCAGGCGTTTCTTCGGGCTGTTCAGGATGAGACACCTTCACCCCAGGCACCTGCCGCCTGCTCCGGGGAAGAGGGGAGACGTGCGCTTGCGTTGGCGCTAGAAGTCAAAAGAGCAATAGAGAAGTTGTGAGTTTTGAGTTTTGAGTTTTTGAGTTCTGTGAGCTGTGACGTGTTCAGGGTGTGGGCGATTGAACAGAGGGGAAGGAGTTCTAAAAACTTACAACTTAGAACTCAGATCTCAAAACTCAAAACTTCTATTGTTCTATTGCTCTATTGTTCCATTGCTCTTCTGCCGGTTGGCTGCGGCGGCAAAAAAACCCCACCACCCCTGGTTGCGCCTTCCACCGGAACTCTTGCCTCAGCCTCGCCTGTGAAAAGGTTTCCAAAAATCAAGGGTTCTCCCCGCATCCGTGTCCTTCTCAAAGAGAACTTCGCCTCAGCGCGGCTTGAGGGAGCAGCTCTTGCACCACTGCTGCTCATCGTGGCCGACAGAGGGAAAGTTAGATTAGGCGACCGCAAAGGGCAGCGGCTTCGTTCCGGCTCGGGATTTCGCCTGGAGCCATCTCGGGGGAAGCTGTTAAAGCTGGATGGAGTCCTCTATCGCGGCGCAGTGGAAGTCTTTATCAACCCTCTCAGACGGCCCGTTATTGTCAATGAGTTAAACTTGGAAGATTACCTGAAAGGGGTTGTTCCGAGCGAGCTAAGCCCCGTTGAATTTCCACAACTTGAAGCCATTAAAGCTCAGACGATTGCGGCACGAACCTTCGCACTGTCGAATCTGGGGCAAAATGCGGTGCGCGGGTTCGACTTATATGCAGACAATCGTGCTCAAGTGTATGGGGGCGCCCGCAGTGAAAAGCCGCTTTCTAATCGTGCCGTCGAGGAGACACGGGGCATAATTGCTACCTATCAGGACCGACCGATTGTGGCCTTCTACTCCTCGACCTGTGGAGGCCTCACTGAGGACTATCAAGTGATCTTCCAGAGGCCTCGCATTCCTTATCTGAGGGGACGAGCGAAGTGCCCGGACAGCTCGAGCCCTTATTCCTCCTGGAATGATCACATACAGATTTCTCGGATACAGCGAAAGCTTGACCGGCTGGCCGGCGTGGGAAGGTTAAAAAAGCTGATACCTCTGCGAAAAAGTAGGGCGGGTCGAATTGTGGAAATGCGCTTCGTTGGAAGCAAAGGCGAGAAGGTCCTGGCAGGCCTTGATATCCGTTCTGCTTTAGGACTGCGAAGCAACTGGGTCACTGCTTTAGATCCTCGTTATGACGACTCCGGTTACATGGTCGAGATTCGTGTCCAAGGACGCGGTTTAGGCCACGGAGTCGGTCTGTGCCAAATTGGCACCGTCGAGCTGGCCAAGCGGGGATGGAGTTTCGAACGAATTCTCAAGCATTACTACCATGGCATCGACTTAAAACGTTATTGGTAGCGTAGGGAGACATGCCGATGCCACAGCACCACAGCACGAAAACACGAAGGCACGAAGTCACGAAAACACCAAGTCACGAAAGCACGAAAGCACGAAAGCACGAAAACGCCTGTCTCCTCGTGGCCCTGGTGGGTCCCACAGCCTCCGGTAAGAGCACCTTGGCTGCCAGGGCCGCTCAAGTTTTCAATGGTGAGGTTGTCAACTGCGATTCCGTGCAGATGTATCGCTCCCTGGATGTGGGCACAGCTAAGCCGACCGAAGAGCAAAGGCGGCATGTCCCTCACCACCTCTACGACATCATCGATCCAGACCAGTACTTCAGTGCCGGCCGCTATATGGTAGAAGCCAGGAAGGTTTGTCGAGAGATCGCTCAGCGAGGAAAAATCCCCTTCGTTGTTGGCGGTAGTGGCCTTTACTTGCGGGCTCTTTTAGAGGGTGTTTTTGAAGGCCCGGGTCGATCAGAAGAGATTCGAGAGCGGCTTCGCAAGATCGGCCGTCGTAAAGGACTTGACTATTTGCATCGCCTGTTGAAGAAAAAAGACCCGCAAGCTGCCTTGCGAGTTCAGCCTGGTGATCAGATTCGCATGGTTCGGGCTCTAGAGATTTATTTTCTCACTGGGAAGCCTATCAGCGAGTTGCAGCCTCGCCGAGAGTCTCTGAAGAATCTCTCCATCCTCAAGATTGGCTTAAACTTACCCCGCTCAATTCTCTATGATAGAATCAACCGCCGCGTCAGTCAGATGTTTCACTCAGGACTGATTGAAGAAGTTAATCAGCTCCTGGATAGAGGGTATACTCCGGACTGTAAGGGTTTTGAAGCACTAGGATATCGACACGCTATCAGTCTACTGCGCGGAAACTTGAGCAGGGAAGAGGCGATTGAGCTGACGCAGAGAGATACACGCCGTTACGCGAAGCGCCAAATGACCTGGTTTCGCCGGGAAAAAGATATTCACTGGATCTTGAGTCCTGGAGAAGCCTCTGAGACTTTGGAGCACCTGCTG
>JALLOM010000113.1 GCA_027717865.1 Acidobacteria bacterium AH-259-O06
CGGTTCATTCCCAGACATTTATGAATAATGCGGGCTAGAAGAAGTCATCTTTTTTAAGAAATTGGCTGATATATTTTGCACCTTCCTGATACGCGTTCCGTTCTCCCAACTTTTTCGAGGTCATCTCCAAATTCTTTCTCACTTCTTCCCGTAGCTTTTGGTCCTTGAGTAGTCCTAAAACGTAAGCTCCAATCTTATCGCCTGTCGCCTCATCCTGCACGAACTCGGGAACGATCTGTCTCCCCGCGATGAGATTGGCCAAACAGTAGGTATTCGTGTTTACCAGTGGTCGGACCAAGTACCAACTGGTTCGGGACAGACGGTAGACCATGGCGAAAGGGACCTGAAGGATTGTTGCTTCCAAGGTCGAGGTGCCGCTTTTGACGATAGCACAGGAGACTTGAGGCAAGAGTCGAGGTACCGGCTCCTCGTGGATTTCAAGCTGGAGAGCCGGGTTCCCGCGGTGCAGCCAATTCTCATAGACACTGGACAGGTGGGTACGCGTGATCTGCGCTGCCTTGACCACCCAGAATTTCACTGGATGCCGCTCAGCCACGCAGCGAGCTGCATCCAATTGCACCGGAAAGATCTGTTCAACCTCTCTTTTGCGGCTTCCGGGCAGCAGAGCCACTACCGGCACCTCAGAGCTCGCTTCTCTTCCATCAGATCCATTTTCACTTTCAATGAGAAACTCGCGCAGAGCAATGCAAGGATTTCCCACGTAATGCGCTTCAATCCCTTGACGGCGATAGAATTGCTCCTCGAACGGAAAAATCACCAGCATCAAATCGACATAGCGCTTAATCTGCTTGACTCGTGAGGGGCGCCAAGCCCACACTTGGGGACCGATAAAGTAACAGATCGGAACTTTCAAAGCCTTCAGTCGACTGGCCAGACTCAGATTAAATTCTGGGAAATCCACCAGAACCGCCAGGCAAGGCCGGCGTTTGCGAGTTTCCGCCACAATCCGACGATATAACCTCCAGTAGTGACCCAGATGAGCGAGTGCTTCCCAGGGTCCAATGGCAGCCAGTTGAGAGATATCAAATAGCACTTCGGTCCCAGCGGCCTCCATTTGAGAACCCCCGCTGCCAAACCACTGCAAGTGCCAGTCGGGGTTTTGCAGCTCCATTTGCTTGATTAGCCCCGCAGCGTGATTCTCTCCAGAGGTTTCACCGGTAACGACCAAGATGGAACTGGTTCGAGAAACCATGAGATCGCCGGCCAGTGGCTCGACCACTAGATTCTCTCCGTGATCCAGCCGCCGCCCAACAGACGCTCGCCCTGATAAAATACGGCGGCCTGCCCTGGCGTAACTGCCATCTGAGGACTCTCAAAGATGACCCTGGCTTGCCAACCGGATGCTGCTCGGCCCTTTTTCTTTTCAAGCGCAATTGAGGCTGGGGCTTCCTGATGCCTGGACCGAATCCGAACGGCAGCCTGGAGTGGTCCTTGTGGAAAGCGACCCGAGATCCAGTTCACTCGATCAGCGATCAGTCCCCGGCTGTATAAATCCTCCCGATAACCCACAATGACCGCATTTCGATGAACATCCAGTCGAAGGACATAAAGAGGTCGCGAATGGGCAATGCCCAGACCTCGGCGCTGGCCGACCGTAAAGTGATAGACACCGGAGTGAGTTCCCGCACGTGTACCGTCCTTGAAAAGAATGGGTCCAGGCTGATCAGACTTCTCAAGAAGCGGGATAAGATGCTCGTTCACTTCGCCCGCGTGACGGCGAATGAAGTCAGGATAGTTTCCATCCGGAATAAAACAAATCTCCTGGCTCTCCTGTTTGCCCGCTGTCAACAGGCCATGCGAAGTGGCGATTTCGCGAATATTGGGCTTGTCGTAATCTCCGACCGGAAACAGAATGTGAGCCAGCTGCGCTGGGCCCAGCTCGAAAAGGTAATAGGACTGGTCTTTACTTAAATCTCTCCCTTTCAGGAGCACATGGCCGTCGCTGGGATGGCGCACGACGCGAGCATAATGTCCTGTTGCCACCTGATCGATTCCGATTTGCCGGGCAAAAACGAGCAACTTGTCAAATTTCAGAAATGTATTACAGCGCGTGCAAGGGATTGGTGTTTTCCCGGCCAAATAATTGCTGATAAACGGTTCCACCACTGTGCGCTCGAACTGCTCCTCGAGATTGAGGGTGTAAAAAGGAAATCCCAGTTTCTGGGCCACCCGGCGAGCGTCATAGACATCATCCAAAGAACAACACTTCCCAAACTGAGGCTCTCCATGATTGGTAGGATTGCGGCGGTGATCCCACAGCTGCATGGTACAGCCCACCACTTCATACCCGCCGTCTTTTAACAGAACAGCGGCCGTCGAGCTGTCCACACCGCCGCTCATTGCCAGCAAAACACGATTCATACGTCCCTCACCAACCACCTGGTGCCTTCCGTGGAGATTGACTTCGGAAATTATAGCATGGAGGGGAGAATTCAGAATTCAGAATCCAGAATCCAGAATCCAGAATCCAGAAGGAAATGTTCGAACCTCTAACCTGAAACTTGAATTCTGAAACCTGAAACCTGGAACCTAGAACCTGAAACCTGGAACCTGAAACTTGGAACTTGGAACCTGGAACCTGGAACAAGGCTTCTGGATTCTGAATTCTGGATTCTGAATTCTGATTTCCTGGCTTCTGGATTCTGAATTCTGGATTCTGAATTCTGCATTTCAAGCCGCGAGTTTCCTTTTCAACGCTTCACGGCCGTAGAAGAGACGTGACTTTACCGTGCCTTCGGCTATGTGCAAGATTTGCGCGATCTCACGGATGGTAAATCCCTCCAGATCGTGCAGTCTCACCACCGAACGATGCTTTTGACCGAGACATGTCAACGCGCCATGCACCCTTTTGTGCGTTTCCAGTTGAGACACCTTCTCGAAAGGGCTCTTCGAGGTGCAGTCCGGCAGGTAGGACTTCTCTGAAATATCCCCCTCCACAAGCTGCTGGTGCTTTTTTCTCCTTCGGATCATCTCCAGACAAACGTTCACGGTAATTCGGTTAATCCATGTCGCCAATTTCGAGTCTCCTCGGAAATGTCGAATCCCCCGGTAAATATTCAGAAACGTCTCCTGCAGGGCATCCCCGGCCGATCCATCTTCCTTGAGGATCCTCAGTGCGGTGCGATAAACCGGGCTTTGAAATTGATGGAAAAGCTCCTGAAAGGCACTCTGGTCCCGGGCCTTGATTCTCGATATTAACTTGGCTTCCCAGGGCGAAATAGCGGCAATGTAAGTTCCCATGATCGTGACCTCCACTGAGAAGCTAAGCAAGGATTGTGCCAATTGCACAACTTATTGTTATCAAACAAGTTAAGCGAAACACACCGGGGGGACTGTCAATTCGGTTAACAGCTCATTGTGCCAGCAAAGAGGCTTAAGTGCTTGGAAATGCGAAGGTAAAGCGGGTGTAAACTATTTAGACACTTAGTGTAAGTTTAGTTAACGATTTTCGTACTGCTTCAGTTTGGCGATGATGGTTTGCCGGCTGATGCCCAAAGCTTCAGCTGCGTGACTTTTGTTGTAACGGTGAGCCTTTATGGCCTCGAGAATAAGTCGTTGTTCCAGCTCAGCCAGCTTTTCTCTCAACAATCCTCGAGAATCAACCAGGCCGTCGTGAAAACGAATACGCTCGGAGACCATGGTGGGAGAAACGGGCTGACCCGGGTCACATAGGATAAGCATCCGCTCAATTTCATTCTCCAGCTCCCGAACATTGCCCGGCCAATCATAGTCTTTGAGTATTTCCAGCGTGGCGGGCTCAAATCCAGGCACATCTTTGGTCAGTCGATTTCCAAGGCGTTCTAAGAAAAAATGGGAAAGTGCCTCGATGTCTTCCTTGCGCGCTCGCAAGGGAGGTACAAACACCGAGAAGACATTGAGTCGAAAAAACAGGTCCTGGCGAAATCGTCCCTCTTCAACTCGGTGGCTGAGGCTGCGGTTGGTGGAAGCGATCAGGCGTACATCGATCTGCTTGGAACGCTGTGCTCCTACCGGAAAAATTTCACCGTCCTGAAGCACGCGCAGCAACTTGACCTGCAGCTCCATGGGCGACTCGCCAATTTCATCCAGAAAGAGCGAACCGCTGTCGGCCAGCTCAAAATATCCTTTCTTGTCCTCGGTTGCTCCGGTAAAGGCACCGCGTCTGTGCCCAAAGAAAGCGCTTTCCACCAGCTCAGCCGGAATCGCTGCACAATTGACCGGAATGAAGGCTTGATCTCGCCGTGAGCTCTTCTCGTGGATGTAACGAGCCAAAAGTTCTTTACCGGTACCTGTCTCTCCCTGAATAAGAACTGTTGAGTCGGTGACGACCACCCGATCCAGCAGGTCGAGGAGCTCCTGCATGGCACGGCTCTTATAGACCAAGTGCTTTTCCGAATCCCTGAGCCACTCCATTTCTACTTTCAACTTCCGGTTTTCCTTCTCCAGACGTTCGTTGGCAAGCTTCAGTTGATGCGACAAGCGCTCGTTTTCCCTGCGCAGTTCCCATCTTTCCACCTCCTGCTTGACCAGCAGTTTTAAGGAATGCGGCTCCCAGGGTTTGGTAACGTAACGGTCCACCTGTCCCCTATTAATGGCATCCATTAGGTCGTCCACGTCTGTGTAACCGGTGAGAATGATCCGCACAGTGTCAGGGCAGACCTCAAGCAGCTCACCGAGCAGCTCAACTCCGCTCATTCCCGGCATTTTTTGATCGGTTACAATCACGGTAAATGACCGATCTTTCAACAGAGCCAGTGCCTCTTCTGCATTTCTTGCCTGGTAAACCTGAAACTCGTCGACAAAGGTGCGCTTCAGTTTTTGCAGGTTGGCCAGTTCATCATCCACAATCAAAAGCTTGTGCCTTTTTCCCGTCATTTTCTCAGCCTTCCGAACTTACGCCGGACTCAAGGGGAGTCTTACGGAAAATTTCGTCCCTTTTTCCCTTTGGCTTTCCACCCGTATTTCCCCCTGATGTTGTTGGATGATGCTGTAGCTTATACTCAGTCCCAGACCGGTTCCCTTGCCCACCGACTTAGTGGTGAAGAACGGTTCGAAGATCTTCCCCAAATGCTCCTGTTCGATGCCCACCCCGCTGTCCTCGATTTCAACAACCGCCATGCCGTCCTCAGAGAAGGTTCGAATCCAAATATCCCCTTCGGTCCCAATCGCCTGACAAGCATTGGCAAGGAGGTTCATGAAAACTTGGCTTATTTTCCCGGGATGACACTCGACACGAGGAACATCGCCATATTCCTTGTGAATGTCGATCCGATCGCGGTACTCGTTATGAAGCAGGTTCAGCGCAAGGTCAATGGGCTCGTGAATATTAACCGACTGAAATTGGTCACTGTCCATCCGTGAAAAGGTCTTCAGGTCGGTGATAATGGAGTGGATCCGTTTGGCACCCTCCTCAAAATTGCGAATCAACGTGTTGAGGTCTTCGAGCATAAATGAATAGTTCATTTCCTTTTTAAGGGACCCTAGCTTCCTGACGCCCTCGGGCTTCAGTTTGGCCTCGCTCTCATAAAGTTTGATGAGTTGCTTCAAGTTTTGAATGTAGGCTCTCAAAAAATCAGTGTTTCCGTAGATAAAATTCAAGGGATTTTTGATTTCGTGACCAATACCGGCGACCAGTTGGCCAAGCGAAGCCATTTTTTCACTCTGGATTAGCTGAACCTGAGTCTGCTTCAATTCCTGGTAGGCTTCCCGGACTTGTTGATTCGTCTCCTCCAGCTCGCGAGTACGTTCCCGCACCTTTTCTTCAAGCTTTTTGTTTAACTCAACCAGGGCGCGACTCCTTTCCTCCAGCGACTGGGCCATTTCGTTAAATGTTTTCGCCAGCTCACCGATTTCGTCTTGACTCGAAACTTCAACTCTCTGAGTGAGGTCTCCCCCGGCGATGACCCTTGCCCCCAAAGTTAACTTCTTCAGGGGGATGGTGATCTGCCGAGCCACAGAAAAGGTCAGCACAACCACCGCGATTGCCGATAGGGAAGCCACCCATATCAACTTCTTCAGCAGATCCTGTACGGGCGCGAAAATGTCTTCGTCATTGATACCAACGCCACACATCCATTCAAAAAACTCGTGATTAATTGGAGCCAGTCCACTGATCTTGGCCGTGCCGGCGGGGTATTGGTAGCGGAAGTGAGTCGCTCCTTCCAGCAAGGCCTCTCGCAGATCGTTCAACTGGAGGTCCTCATCCAAAAGGAGTCCGTAGTTGTCCCGGGCAACTGCCACGTCATCGACGTCAAAACGATGGTAGTTTCGGTTCCGCCGGTACTTGTGCCCGATGATGGTGTTGCGATCACTGCCAAAAAGAAAAGCGTAGCCCGAGCTAAGCGATCGCTGCTCAAAATCCTCTTCCACCTTATCCAAGATCTCCTGGATATACTGCCAGCTCATGAGTGCCAGAATTCCACCCACCACAACGCCGCGTTCGTCCATAATGGGCGTAGCAAAACTGATGCAATATTGATAGGCAATGTCTTGTTCGTAGTAGCCGTAGAGATTCCGAATCAGTTCTGAAGCGTACCAGTCCACATAGCCAAAATGGCCGCTGCGCACTTGCTGCAGCCAGCTGGAATCAGGAGTGTAACGAACCAGTTTTTGGCCCCGTATCATTTTTAGTTTCTCCGCATCGAGGGACTCTTCAATGCGGTTTCGATTGATGCTGTTGGTCAAGAGCAGATTGCCATCGATGTCAAACAGAGCCAGCACATCGTAGACTTCATGAATGGCCACAAGCTGATCCAGCAAAAGCTGCGGAGGTTTGGTTGTGCGCTTAAGCAAATAATCCCGGAACTCACTGTACAGGCTCATGGAAATTGTTTCTTCTGCCTTCTCCAGAAGAGTCAGTCGGATCGTATCCGCGATGTTCACGGCAATTTGCTCGAGGTAAAGGACAATACGATCCTCCGTAATCCGTTTCTTGGCCTGATAGTAAGAAAAAATGGAGATCCCGATCAGCGGAGTCAGACAGAGAGGCAAGATGAAAAGGAGCAGCTTTTGACGAAGACTATGCATGAGGGCCGCCCTAATATTAGATGGGTCACTTGATTTAACAGTTCACTGACAAGCAAGTTTACACTGAATCTACAAATGCAGCAAGTTCAGGCGAACCTTTCTTTTCGGACCGTTAACTGGTCAATCCATTCCCGGTCTGGTTGGTAACCGAGGCCTGGTGCTTGGGGGGCAAGGATATATCCATCCGGGGTGACTTCGACGGCGGGGCAAACCGTATCACGCTCATAGTAGCGCTTGCTGGCGGAGACATCCCCGGCAATGCTAAAGTTCTCCAAGGTGGAAAGTGCAATGTTATGGGCCCGCCCGATCCCACTCTCCAGCATTCCCCCACACCAGACTGGAAGACCTTGCTCCTTGCACAGATCATGCACACGTTTGGCCTCGCTCAGTCCCCCCACCCGGCCTATCTTAATATTAATAATCTTGCAGGCCTTCAGCCGGCAGGCGAGTGCGGCATCGCGTGCGTGGCGAATTGATTCATCCAGGCAAATCGGGGTTGCAATCTGGGCTTGTAACTTGGAGTGATGGAAAAGGTCGTCATAATCCAGCGGTTGTTCGATCATTAGCAAGCCGAAGCTGTCCAACTCTTTTAAGTGTTCGGCATCCTGCAGACTGTAAGCGCAGTTGGCATCCACCATCAAGGAGATTTCTGGAAAATGCTCTCGGATCAGACGCACAATGTCGACGTCCCACCCTGGCCTGATCTTGATTTTGACCTTGTGGTAGCCGGCTTCCAGCTCCTTTTCTATTTTCTCCAGAAGAGCGTCTGGATTTTCTTGAATTCCGATGGAAACACCGCAAGGAATCTTTTCCCGAGTACCACCTAGGAGCTTCCACAGAGGTCGATGAAGTTCTTGCGCCTGGACATCCCAAAGTGCCGCCTCGACACAAGCCTTCGCCATGTGATGGCCGCGAATTCCTGCCAACATTTCAGGAAATTCCTCAGGACTCTCCAAGGAACCATGAACAATGCGAGGCAAAACAAAGTGAGTGAGGATCGTCCAGGCTGTGTCCACTGTCTCATAACTGTAAAAAGGTCCCTCGCCCGCTGTGCATTCGCCCCAACCCGCTGTGTGACCGCAACGAACTTCTACTAAGAGCACGCGCCTTTCATGCGTCCTCCCGAAACTAGTCTCAAAGAAATTAACCAGGGAAAGGCGAATCTCCCGCAAAATGATCTCGCCGATTTTCATCTCTGTTGAGCGTTCTTTCCCCAACCGCCCCCTCCGGGCGTTTCGATGCGGATGATATCGCCTTTTAAGAGAGGAAGCGAGAATGTGCCCGGAAGCTTTTTCCGTCGCCCTTTGACAATTAAATAGTTATTTCCTGTCTTGCCGCAGCGCCCGCCCTTGAGTCCGTAAGGAGGATGTCGACGGCGTTCGGAAAGCAGCGTGACCTGACAATCGGCTAACATCTCAAGGCTTCGGACAATACCGTCACCTCCACGAAATTTGCCTCTGCCACCGGACCTTTGGCGCAGCCGGTACTCTTGGACGCGTACAGGGAAATGACGTTCAAACGCTTCGATTGGCGTATTTAAAGAGTTGGTCATGTGGGTGTGAATCCCACTGTCCCCATCTCCCCGGGGACCTGCTCCCATTCCACCTCCGATGGTCTCGTAATAAGAAAAAGGCCCACCCCTAGCGGGGTGAATGCCACCGAGCGACAGGTTGTTCATGGTGCCACTGCTGGCAGCGGGTATCTCGTCGGGCAGTGCAGCAGAAAGAGCCTTCAGGAGCGCATCCACAATACGCTGAGAGGTCTCGACATTGCCCCCTGCAGTGGCGGCGGGATAGTTGGCGTTCACAATCGTTCCCTGTGGAGCAATGACTCTCACAGGGCGAATCAAACCCGCGCTGGTAGGAGTGTCCTCGGGTGCCAGGCAGCGCAGCACATAGTAAACGGCTGAAAGGGTAATCGCCTCGACTGCATTGAAGCATCCTGGCACCTGCGGCGCCGAGCCGCTGAAATCGACCTTCATCTTTTCTCCGGCGATCTCGACAGCGACTTTGATCTTGATGGATCTCCCTTTAGAGAGCCCTTCCTCTGCTCCATCACCATCAAGGAGATCCTCGGCGCTGTAACGACCGTCCGCAACCCGGGAAATAAGTCGTCTCATTATTCTTTCGCTATAGTCTTGCAGTGCTTTCATGTACGCTGTTACTTCCGCGCGACCATTTTTATGTATGAGAGCGAGCAGTCTCTTTTCTCCAACTTTTAGCGATCCAACTTGAGCGGCCAGATCTCCCTCTCGCTCCATCGGAGTTCGAACATTGTAAAGGAGAAATCGCAACAGCTCTCGGTTGAGCCTGCCGGCTTCATAGAGCTTCAGCGGGGGTATACGAATCCCTTCTTGAAAAATGTCCCCACTGAGAGGCATTGAGCCCGGAGACATCCCACCAACGTCAGAATGATGCGCTCGAGTCGCCAGATAGGAAACCGGCCGAGATGGATTAGATGGCTCGTAAAGAGGTGCGATCATGGTAATGTCTGGTAAGTGGGTTCCTCCTGCAAAGGGGTCGTTAAGAAGCACGACATCACCGGGGCGCAAAGGAAAAGCATTGATTGCAGCTCGCACCGAAAGCGGCATCGACCCGAGATGTACGGGCATGTGATCTCCCATGGCAACTAGCTGACCGGGGCCGTCAAATAGAGCACAGGAGTAGTCTCTTCGCTCTTTAATATTGGGAGAATAGGCAGTTCGCCTCAGGACAGTTCCCATCTCTTGTGCAATCGAGGAAAAAAGATTTCGGTAGATTTCCAGTTTGATGGGATGAACGAAATTTGACACCGCAGCTTAGAATATCATAGTTCCCGACCGACCTTTTAGCCC
>JALLOM010000114.1 GCA_027717865.1 Acidobacteria bacterium AH-259-O06
TCTGGCCCGCCACACTGCTGCTGGGTTATCCGCGCGTCGGCGGGCGTGGAAACCTAGGTGGCGTAAAGGGGCCGGTGTTGCTCATTGCCAATCACGTTACTTTCCTTGATGCCGGCCTGATTTTAGCGGCATTGCCCTTGCAGTTGCGGCATAGGTTGGCAGTGGCGATGCTGGGGGAACGACTGCAGGCGATGCGCTGCCCGCCCGCAGAGCTTGGCTTTCTGATGCGCTGGCTCAACAAAGTCGGTTATGTGCTGGCCGTCGCGCTCTTCAATGTCTTCCCGTTGCCACAACGGAGCGGGTTTCGAGAGAGCTTCGCGTTTGCCGGTGAATCAGCGGACCGGGGCTACAGCATTTTGGTATTCCCTGAGGGTGAGCGTACAAAAGATGGGAAGATAGCGCCCTTCCGCGCCGGCATTGGTTTGCTGGCCAACAGGCTGAATGTCCCCATTGTCCCAATGCGAATTGACGGGCTGTTTGAGTTGAAACAGGAGGGTAAGAAAATGGCGTGGCCCGGCACGGTCAAAGTGACGATTGGCTCGCCCATCCAATTTGACCCGGACACCGACCCGGAATCGATTGCCCGTGAGCTGAGAGATGTCGTAGCATCTCTGAACGATTCCGCTGGCACTTAATCCGCATTTCTCACACCCGCTCTACTGAAAGCAAAGCTTCTGCTTCCGCGATCGTCAAGAAAATCGAAATTGACCCCTCGCGCTTTCCTTACCTCGAGTGGTCGTGGAACGAAGGTTCGACCCGATGGTCCAAAGGCTTGCCAAAGTCTGAAAACCGTAGGTGGTCGGTATTCTTCGAGGTGCAGCAGAGAGTCCACTTCCTCTACCGGCCTAATTGTGAAGCCTGATAGACGGAGACTACTCGAAGCTGCCCGTTGCTCCTCGAAATCCATGCAATGCCTGTTTGAGGCCCCACTTGAGGACACGCATGTTGTCGTAGCAGTAAGACAGGATGTAATTACAGGTCGAGAGGCAATGCTTGGTGCAGGATTTTTTCATCTCGTCAAGCTGTTTCACGTCAAACTTGTGATTCCCGACGGTGCCCCAGTCATAAGTGGCCGAATACATGGGAAAGCAGGGTGCCAGCGTACCGTCCGTACGAATAATCAGCGAGTTCTGGCCCGCTCGGCACTTCCAGGGCTTTACCCCGTCGCGCATCAGATCCTTCATGTCGAGTAGATGCTGCACGGGGTTCACCATCTTGTAACCCTGGCGCTGCTTGTCAACAATCCAATCCAAGATGGCGTCGGCCCTCGGGTAGTCCTCTGGCCACAGATAAGTGCTGTTGTCCTCGTAATGCTTGAAGTGGTCCTGTTTCGTCAAGGGCGCCTCGTTGATGTGATAGTCTGTGGCGATCCCGTTCGCGCGAGCGATTTCGGTTAACTCCTTTACATCGTCCATGTTGATGCGCGTGATGTTGATATTAAACATCACCGTGTACCCGTAGTAATGCTGCCTCTTGACTAGATAGTCGAAGTAGGATCGTATTGGGTTTAGGGCCTTTGGCAGCTCGGGTCGTTCTTCTACAGAATCAACCGCCAGGTTGACCGTGGCAAGGCCGGCATCACCAAGGCGATCAATCACCTCCGGCTTCATTAGCCGTCCGTTAGTGGGCAGGTAGACGAAAAAGCCCTTCTTTGCGGCATAGTAGACGACTTTATGGATGAAGTGCGGCCGCAAAAGCGGTTCACCGCCCATCAGGGCCAGGACACGGGAGCCAATAGAGTGGAGCCAGTCGATGGAGCGCCTGGCTGTGTCCTCCGTCATCCCTTTGATCTTATTGTTGAAGGACCAGCAGTAGTGACAATCCAGATTGCACTTCCACTCGGTAAAGAGGTAGGGAATGATGGGTCGCAGTTCCTTGCTGTACCATCTTGACTTGACGTAGGGAATTGCCCAGCCGTTAAGAGTGCGAAGGGCGTTAAGCTTATGATACTCAGACTTGGAGAGCTCATTATCTCCCTTAGCACGCTGCGGATAGACGGGATCAGGCAGGGTTTGAGTTTGGGCCGCCGGCGAGACGGCAGACCTTTCCTTTGGCTGCGTGAGCAGCTCATGGAGCGGTACATCCAACCGGAAGGCTGGAGCTGACGTGCCCGTGTCTTGAGGTCGCGTACATTCTGCCATAAGGGTCTCCTTTCTTCCCTTGTCTAGAAGAAGATTGGTTTTGAATGGTGTCTTGGTCTGAACATCGAGCGCGAAATTGGCGTCGCCCAATCATGGGTCCCGTATTTTGGTTTCCCTCACAAATTACCTCCCAAGAATACTTCTCCCTCCTGACCTCTATGCTCAGGGTCCCCGAAGAACCTGCCCACTTTGACGGTATGCATCTCAACGGTAAACGAGTTCGGTCGCTACTGTCAAAAAGTTTTTTTGCTAATTCGTGATGGCGGTTTTGCAAGATTCTTGGACTCACCAAAGTCGGGCATGAAGAACCGTGTGTTTCTCGTGCTGGCCATTTATCCGCAATGTGAGAAACAAAGAGTTCCCACTGGCGGAACCATCGGGGAGTGGGGGGAAACAAGGAGGAGGGTCTCCAAGAGAATTCCGCCAATGGGCTCTCTCAACATTAAGACGACGCACGAGCGTATTAGTTTCAGGCGACTTATCGAAATGTTGGTTTTATAACAAGGACATCGAACCGACGTGGGCGCACCGCCTGCGATTCTTGGCGTTCCGATTGACAGAATCCAGAATTCGGAAGAGATAGATCAATTCCGGCTTCGGATGCTGCGCTTTGCACTATTAGAACGCAGCGGGGGACGAAAGGGACCCCTCTGCATTTTTTGACCCGACAAGATGCTAAAATAAGGAAATGACGCCGGAAGAGCGGTTCGAACGAATTGAGCGGCAAATCGAATTTCTAGTCAACCACCAGGCGCAGTTCTTCGCCTCCCTCCAGGCCCACCAACAACAGATTGAGCAACACTCCGAGCAGATCGCAAAAAACAGCGAGCAGATCGCAAAAAACAGCGAACAGATCGCAAAACACAGCGAGCAGATCGCACAGTTAACAGATCTAATGTTAGGGTTTGGGCGCATTGTCGAGCAGTTAACCCAGACTACCGAACAAAGGTTCGACGGGTTCGACGAAAGGCTTGAACGGTTGGTCGAGGCACAGCAGCGTACCGATGAAAGACTTAACGTTCTTATTAACGTTGTCGAGCGCTACTTTTCAAACGGCCGCGGTGAGTGAGACTCTGGCTGGCCGAAGCCCTGGCGCAGGGTGACGAAAGTGTCGGGCTCGAATCGCGGCGTTGGTGTACCGCTGATTGCGTGCTGGATGGTTATGGACCTGAAATGCCCCATTTCTCAGCCATCGTTTTCAGCCACCGATTCAGGATGCCATGGTCTCGCTGCAGATGAAGTGCATCATTGAGTTCACTCCATTGCCCTCGAGTATTGAGCAATTTCGGACTTTGAAGGACCACCAGAGATATAAGCTCATTCTCCCCATTTTGATAAGCCGTTTTCAGTTCCACAGGAACCATTTTCAGCTCCGTGATCGAATCCGGAGAGGCCTTCACGTACCAGACGTAGGTGGTCCAGCTCTCCGGTGGCAACTCAAACTGGATGGGGCCGTCCGGGTCCAGCTCCCATCCATCCGGAACGTTGGCCAGCGTGAGACTGCCGCGCACGGTCTCAGCCCTCTGGTTGCGCATGAGAATGGGAACAGGCACAGGAAAGTGGGGCACAATGTAGATAGGCTGTCTGCGACCCGCGTCGGCAATAACCACCGGCTCAATGTCCTCGTAAACAAACCAGACAGGACTGGACCAGGCAATCTCGCCATCTTCCTGCATCACCCGAAGGTACCACCAGTTTTCCCTAAGATATGGAGCTGAAGGATCCTTGAACTGCATCCTGAATTCACCTTCAGAAGGCTTTCCGCCTTTGACACCACTGCTGACGGACGCAGCGGGACTCCATCGCTGCAGCATGCGGGCATTTTTCCATACTTCAACCAGCGTAATCGCGCGGGTTCCTCGAGCATAGATATCCAGCCTGTGCTCAGTTTCCCTCCCTTTCCACTCCGTCCCCATCATGTGCCCGTTAACGGAGAGGCTGACCACCATCCGGGCCCCGGTTGTAGCGAAAGTCTGCTTCGCATAGAGGCTCTCGAATAGGGCTTTGCGAACTCCGGATGGCGAGAATACACCGGCCACCGGGCGCCCGAAGTGATCGCCGCTGCCGATAAATCCCCACCGAAGTCCCCGCTTCAGGCCATCTTGAGCGGACTTGCCCACCAGTTGCTGGATGTCATTGCGCAAAGGAGGCTTTTGCGGTCCTCCCAGAATCTCATGTGAGCCCCTGGATTGGACCAGTTCGAGCAGCCGAACCCGTGGATTGTACCAACTCCAGGTAATGGGTTGCACCCAGCGGCTGGGGTCGTGGGGAAACAAAAAGGCGTTGGCCTCGATATTTTGTTCACGCGCTCGAGCAATGTCCTCTTCGAGACGCTGGATCAGCCGCAGAGGCGTATTACTCTCCGGCAAGCTGGCGCTGTAATAGCGAACCTCCGGGCCGTCGGTGCGGTACACGATGTTGTGATGGCCCTCCTGGTAGTTCCCACTCCGGTAGAACTCGGATGTCCATTCGAAAGCGACAAAGGTGGCGAACTGGTCTCCATTGTTGAAAAAGCTGGCTGAGCGCCGAATTCGGTACCAGTCATGCTCGTTCAGATGTTCCACGTGATCGGCCAGGCCTAAGAAATTAAGTCGTCGGATGTCCCGAACGTACCGGTAGTTGCTCTCGACGTCGCCGTTGAGATAGCCGGGGTCGCGGGAAAACTCCGTGTGGTGATGTAAATCCCCGTAATGGACCTCCATCTTTTGTCCACCAAACGTGGCTGCAAAGTCTGGTTGGACCATCCTGGTGTGGGGAAGCGGAGTCACCGCAGGCGATGCAGTGCCATGGTAAGTTGGATCGAAGTCAACTAGCTGGGGCGATTGATAACTCATGGGCTCCATCGCCAGCCGGTGAACGATAGTATCGACAGGGCCATCCGCATAGGTCCAGGCCGGCTCCCAAGTAAATCTGCGGTGGGTCTGATGCCAGGCCAGGTAAAGACCATCTTCCCTTTCCACCAAACCCACCCGTTCCTTGGTACTGGCGAGATCACTTGCTCCCACCACGAAATGACGGTCTGTAACCCTGTCGGCAGTCCACGGGGCTTCGTCTAGCGCTCCCGTGTACCAGCGGTTGCCACGATAGCGCTGCCCCACGGCGACGAAGTCTCTAACACCCGGACTCACGGTGCGTGCAATAATCCATACCGTGCCGTTGCGGTCGATGTGAAGAGCGCCCGCTTTTGACGACATCACCGGGCCACCAGGCAACGCCTTCCACTCTGTACCCGTCCAAATCAGGATGGCCCGCGAGGGAGGGCGAAGATTGTACGGTACCTCCTGGCCGTAAAAGCCACGCCGAACCTGGATGGGCTCGATAACCAGAGTCTCGGGCAACAGCCAGACTCGTCCCTCCTTGTCCACGTCCACAGCCGGCATCCGACGATGCCCCTCTATCTGAGGCGGGAGCGGCTGCACTTTCCAGGTATTGCTCTCCCACTTGGCCAGGCGCACATCATATTTCCGGTCCTTGACCACATCATAGGCCAGCCACATGGTGCCATCGGGGCCGGAAGCCAGGGCGGGACGCTGCTGGGGAACCGATTCCAGAGCTACCGAAGCGTGTCCAGACCAGGTGGTTCCATCCCATACCATGGTGCGGACAAGACTGGAGCCACTACTCCAGTCTTCCCACGCCAACCAGAGATCACCGGTCTTCTGATTCCGTTTCAGGACCGGCAGATACTCCTTGCCCGATAATAGCTCGCTTTCTTCACTCCACTGCCTCCCGTCGAAGTGGCGCACCATGAGGGGCCATTCGGTGCTACTTTCCTGCCGACTCCACGCCACCCAGACCCAACCATTGTTGTCAACTTCTACCGTGGGATTGAAATCCGCCAAAGGATACGCGCTGAGAGCGATTTCAGCTTCCCATTGTCCGTTGGGCATCCGCCTGCGGATGTAGACATTCTCCTCCTGATTCCGAAAGCTGGTGTAGGCAATCCATAGATTTCCCTTAAAATCCAGGGCGATGGACGCGTTCGCATCACGGGCATCGAGGTGATGATGAACCACCTCTTTGGATGAAGGGAGGGTCTTCACCTGGTCCTCGTCGGGCTGTTGGAGTCCAGCTGCCACCGCCGGGCTGGGGACCGGCTGCGCTAGCGCTTCAGGCGAAAAGGGGTAGCGAAATCCCACATGGTCCGACTGGCCATACATGCCCAGCGACGCGTCGTACTCCAAAGGGTGGCTGTAGTTCAAAGGGGCAGAACGAGCCATGACCTGCCTGGGAGGTTGGCGAAAATCGGGTTCACTGATGAGGGCAAATACCACAGCGTAGACAAGAAACAAGAGGCAAACTCGAGTTAAGGGACTTTTTAGTAAACGCCGACATTGTGCTTTCATCTTTGGCTTCCTCCGCAGCATTCATGTTCTCCTTTAAGACTAATTGAAGCGTCCCTTTCTTGGAAGCTCCGCTGATTCTTTCTGGGTCAGGGGTTCCATGACCTGCCGGAGCCCTGGCGCAGGGTGATCAAGGTATCTGGATGGATGTCGTCCCAAAACTCTTTCCCACCCCGGGGCCAGTGAACCAGCACTCCTCTAATTTTGGAATCTACTCCCAGGCCAAAGTGAACGCGCAGGTGGCCGGCACTCAGGTAGCTTCCATCGCTGTGAACCTGACGCCAGCGCGGCTTTTGATCCTGTCGCAAGATTGCAACCCGGGCCCCGACTCCAAAAGAGTCATCCTGTTCCCCCATCAGACGGATCCGGAGCCAGTGTTGCTGTGACCCGACTTCATTAATCAGAAGCCTTGCCGGGCCATTGTTGTTGCTAATTAAGATATCCAGATCTCCGTCGTTGTCCACATCACCGAAAGCTGCACCCCGGCTCACCTCCGAAAGCTCCAGCGCCGGGCCGCCCATGCTGCTGATGTCCCTGAACTTGCCCTTTCCTTCATTGCGAAAAAGTTGATTCTTTTGATGGTAGGGATAAGACTCTCCAAGTAATGATTCCTCGATCGTCACGGCGCCATTCACGATGAAGAGGTCGAGGTCACCGTCGCTGTCGTAATCAAACCATTCAGTGCCAAAACCGGTGAAGGGCAGGCTGATTCCGGCCAGGTCATATTGAACGGTCGCATCGTGGAAATTGGCAGAACCGTCGTTCAGGTACAGGGTATTGGTTTCTTTGGCCAGGTGAGTCACAAAGAGGTCATGGTCGCCATCTTCGTCAAAATCGCCGGCAGCAATCCCCATACCGGCTTCGGCTTCTCCATTTGCGTTGTAAGCGGTTCCCGACATCAAGCCCAGGTCTTCAAAAGTTCCATCGCCCTGATTGATCCACAGTTGGTTCGGAGTGCCGTCATTTGCCACATAAATGTCCCTCCATCCGTCTGAGTTGAAGTCCCGGCAAGCCACTCCTAAACCCGCACCAAAGGCGTCCCCAATTCCAGCCCTCTCTGTGACATTCACAAACCGGCCGTTTCCTTCATTCCTAAAGAGCCGGTCAGGAAGGGGTTCGTAGATGGAAGGACTGCAGTAATCGGGTGCCCCGACTGTGTGGTAACAGTCCTTAGCCCCTTTGACGGTGAAATTGACGTAATTGGTTACAAATAGATCCAGATCTCCATCGAGATCATAGTCTAGGAAAGCTGCACTGGCACTCCATCGTGAATCATCAACTCCAGAGTGACGGGTTATGTCCGTAAAAGTGCCATCTCCATTGTTACGGTAAAGAACATTAGAACCAAAGTTTGTGACGTAAAGATCCAGGTCTCCATCCTTGTCATAATCCCCAACTGCTGTTCCCATGCCATAACCTTCGTGACCGATACCTGCCTTCTCGGTTACGTCGACAAAACGCAGCTCTCCGCTCTCGATCAGATTATTTCGGAATAGGCTATTGCGGGGTGGATCTTCACCCGAGGGGGGGGAAAGCGCATCGCTCCAACGCTTGCTCTTATCCAACAGGGCGCCTTGGACCAGGTAGACGTCCAGATCGCCATCTCCGTCGTAGTCAAACAAAGCGGCCCCTGCTCCCATGATCTCCGGGAGATAAAATTCACCGGTAGCCCCGGTAAAGTGATGGAAATTCAGGCCCACTTCGGAAGCGGCTTCACAGAAGATCACCGCCGGCCGGGATTGATCCGGCGGGAAACTCTGTTCGCTCGAATTTTCTTGTGAAGGAATCTCCAGGCAAGAGACGCATCCTAAAAATATGGGAAGGCCCAGAAAGAAAGCTGTCGGAAATCGTATCCGAATGGCTAAAATTCGCAAGGGTTTAATCATTGGACTCTGCTTCGCAGCTCCTGCAAATCCTTTTCAATTGTGGCTGCAAGTTCCCGCTGTCCCAGTGAGGCGGCTCGTTTCACTGCTTCCTGTGCATAGTGAATAGCTTTTTGAGTGTCTCCAGCCCTCGCGTAGGCATCCGCCAGGACGTACATAAACGTCGGAGTCCTTTCATCTTGCACCCTCAGCGTCTCGACGAGTTGGTGGATGGCTTGCGGGTAGCGTCCCTGTTTTGTGAGAATCCGACCCAGATTAAAGTGGGCCAGCCGGTGGGTCGGGTTGTTCTCCAACGCCAGACGATAGTGTTTTTCAGCCTCCCGGACTTTCCCAGCAAGCTCAAGCATGTGGCCAAGGTTATTGTGGGCATCGGGGTAATGGGGATTAATGTCAACGGCTGCCTGGAAGGATCTGATCGCCTCCCGATACTTCTCTTGAAGGCTCAGCAATAATCCAAAGTTGTAGTGAATTTCTGCAAGGTTTGGATGAGTTTTGACAGCCGTGTAATAGTGCTCTTCGGCTTTCTCAAACCGGCTCAATGTGGTGTACAAAGAAATGAGATTGGCGTGCGCCTGGGCCAGAGCTGGTTTTAGTTCCAACGCTTGCTCGTATTCGACGATCGCCTGCTCGATCTGCCCAGCCGCCTCCAATGCTCGTCCCGCCTTGAAGTGGTGGACTGCTCCCATCTTAAGTGCCTCAATCGAGTCGAATAAAGGATCTTCAAATGGCGCTCTGACTCGTTGGTTCCGCTCATACATGGAGAAGTGCTCTCGCGATCTCGCCGTCTTCTTCAAGTCGCGGTAAGCGAGCGCCAGCGCGTAGTGGGCCGCACCAAAGTCCGGAGCCAGCTCACAGGCCCTCTGGTAATTCTTAACAGCGGCGGCCGTCCGGCCTAAAGCCGTTTCGACTTGTCCCAGGCCGTAGTGAGCGACCGGGAGGTCCGGATATTCTTTGACCAGCTGTTCATAAAGAGTCCGACTCTCTCCAAGCTGGTACGAGCCTAGAAAGGACTGGGCTAGATGAAGCTGAGCCGGGAGGTAGTCAGGATCCAGCTCAAGTGCCTTACGCAATGTCGCCGCAGCTTCTTTGTGTTTCCCCAACTTGGCCTGGACCAGTCCCAGATAATAAGTCCATCGAAACGTGCCGGGGTCGAGCAGGTGGGCGCGCTGGTAACAAATGGCTGCAAGCTCGAATTGATCGTAGGCGTGGAGAATCATGCCCAATCGTCCATTGGCCTGGGCATCCTGTGGATCTGCCTGCGCTCTCCCGTGCGCTTCTTGGATTTGGTGGCGCACCTCTGGGAGGAAGCGCGCCAGTGCGGATTCGGGTAGGGAGGGTAATGCGGGCAAGTCATCGAGCGGGGCGGATG
>JALLOM010000115.1 GCA_027717865.1 Acidobacteria bacterium AH-259-O06
GGAGGATCTGTGATAAAGGATCTGCTTCCCAGACAGGTAGTTTGTACCGTCAGGGGTGATAAGGGGAAGCCCTGCCACGGCGGACTAAAACGTTACTATCCTTTCGCCAGCTACTATAATGAACCGGATAAGGACCTGCGCGAGGAGATCAAACGAGAATTCGGAGAGGATCCGAAACTGGTTCTCCTGAAGTGTGAGACCTGTTACACCGTCTACCGATTGCCGGAGGAGCTGAAACGAAAATTCCGGCAGACGGTCTGAGTAGCTGACCCGCTGACCACCTAACCACCTGACCTCCTGACAACTCACAGAATTCAGAAGTCAGAATCCAGAATCCAGAAGTCCTCAGGAATAATCGTGCAGACAAGGGAAACTCGCGGCCCCAGCCCCGCCTGCTTCCAGTTAATCTAGTGAGCGAGGCCGACATAAGTGTTGAGTCTTCTGAATTCTGGATTCTGACTTCTGGATTCTGAATTCTGTCAGTTGTCAGCTGTTCTACAGACTCCAGTAGCCCGAAAACGCTTGGCGCATATGTTCTCGATAGGCCGCGTACTCCTGCGTCTGCTGCTCCTCGATGTCAAACTTTTTCGGCTCCAGTGTCGTGGCGATGGTACAGAGGACGGCTTCAGACAAGGCCTTCAGATGGTATCCTCCCTCTAAAACATACAGAATCCGGCCGCCGCAAACCTCTTGGGCCACACCATTGAGCAAATTGACCATTTCACAAAAACCCTCTACGTCTAGAGTCATGCCGGACAGGGGATCATTTTTGTGTGCATCGTAGCCTGCGGAGACCAAAATCAATTGGGGATTAAATTGCCGAATAATAGGAAGGACGAAGTCACGAAAAAGAGCGCAGTAAAAATAATTCCCCGTCCCGGCCCGAATGGGGAAGTTCACGGTGAAACCCTTTCCCTTACCTTCCCCAATCTCTGTGACGTGACCGGTTCCAGGGTAGAAAGGATACTGATGAGCGGACAGGTAGAGTACATCGGAACGAGAATAGAAGATTTCCTGGGTTCCGTTTCCATGGTGAACATCGAAATCGACAACTGCCACCTTGTTTACCTCTCCCTGTTTGATCGTCCAATCAGCGGCCACCGCGATATTGTTGAACAGACAAAATCCCATCGCCCGGTTACTCTCCGCATGGTGCCCTGGAGGCCTGACAAGCGCAAATCCAGCGTCAATCTTCGCTTGCAATAATTGATCGGCAAGGTTCACTGCACTACCGGCCGCCTGAAGGGCAATCTCGAAAGATTCCGGACTCGCATAGGTATCCGGATCGAGCTGATAAAAGGGTTGCTCCGCGGTCGCTTTGATTCTTTGGAAATGCTCTGTGGTGTGCACGGCCAAGATCCACTCCTCTTGGGCTTGACTGGGTGTTATTCGCATCAGCCGCTGCGATTGGTCCCATTTTTCCAGTGCTTCAATGATGGCTAGAATTCGCTCGGGACGCTCCGGATGACCAACTGGGGCCTCATGAAGGGAAAAAATGCTATCCAGAACTGTCGCGTATTTCATACAAGTATGCGCTTGCCGCCAAATATCCTGTGGGATTCCCGGTGTCAAACAAGGGAGCCGGGATCAAATAACCGAGCGCCCCCTTTTGACGAATTATCTCCTGATAAACCGGAACCTCATCGAATTCTTCTCTCACCTGAGGCCGAATCAAGTCAATGTAGTCAAAGAGGTCAGGATGACAGACATATCTTCCGCAGGTTCGACGTATTTTCTCTCCCGGAGCCACCCGAAGGGTTCCTTTGCTTTTGCCATACAGCCGCTTGATCTCAAGCACTCCGGACTTTAGGGATTCGGAGTCGATCCTCCCGGCGTTGCCATATAGACCTGACTGCTCAGCGTCCAGTTCAATCACCCCCACCACATCTCGGCCAGTTTGACGGTACAGTTCAACCATTGAAGAGAACCTATAGTCGGAAGAAAGGATGACGTTATCGGGAAGTAGAAGCGCAAAGGGTTCTCCTTGAACAAACTCTCGGCAATGATCGATCGCATCTGCCAGCCCTTTGGCTTCCTTCTGGTAGAAGAAATGAAAACACACGCGGTCAAAGGGCTCGTCGCTTGTCAATTGTTTGAGGTAATCGCGGATCAGCTCTTTTCTTTCATTAATCACGACTGCGATTTCCTTGACATTACCTTCGATGGCCTCTTCGACAGCGAACTGGATCATCGGCCGGGTGCCTATGGGAAGCAGTTCCTTGGGCAAGACTTGGGAGACCGGCCTCATGCGGGTTCCCTTTCCAGCGGCGGGAATGATCGCCTTTCTGACCTCACTCATTGGCGCAGTGTGACCTCCTCCGAATCACACTCGGGACAACACTCGGAACGGTACCAATCGTCGCCGCGTCCAAACCAGCCGCACTCGAGACAGTAGGCCGTGCGCTTTTTAAGACGCGAATGCTGTATAATTTCTATGCACTTATAAAAGACAACCAAAATACCTCCAACCGCTAAGAGGAGGTAACTGTAAAACCCGACCCAGGGCGCACCAAGTTCTGGAGTCGTGCTCAGGAACATCAGAAGGATAAGAGCCACCGCAATCAATGCATAGCCGGTTTGCTTTAAAAACACTGATTTCTCTATGAAAAGACTGGGTCTTTGCGGGCTCATTATCTTCGGCATCTTAACGCACTTCCTGGCGGCTTTTCAAAGCCCAGCCCAAAGCGCCGAGGAAGCTCAATCTTACATTGTTCTACTTAAGGAACCTTCGGTCGTGGAAAAAAGCTTGGAGTGGAGTCCGGGGGGGTCTGCTGAACTTCGACGCTGGATCCTGGACAGCCCGGAGGCTCGCCGCTACGAGCAACTCATCGGCGAACATCAGATGCAATTTTTGAATGAGTTTTTCCGCGCTCAGGTCGAGGAGGGCATACTCAGCTCACTGGAAGTGCTGGATCGCCGCACTTTTCTTCTCAATATGCTCGTCGTCAGAGCACATCATGAAGAGATCGAGCGACTGCGCCAACAGGAAGAGGTTGACGGAGTCTATCCCAATCACAAACGTTATCTTCTCCTGGACACCGCACCACTGGTGGTGGGTGCCCCAGCCCTGTGGGAGCCCTTGGGGGGCATCGACAAGGCCGGCCAAGGAATCAAGATCGGCATCATCGATTCTGGAATCAACCAGGATCACCCCATGTTCAGTGCGGATGGGTTCAATACACCAGCGGGTTTTCCCTTGGGAGACTCTGCCTTCGCCAATAGCAAAGTCATCGTTGCCCGGACTTACGTAAAACCGGAATACGGACTGAAACAGCAAGACAATGATACCCCCCAGGATGAATTGGGCCACGGTTCGCAGGTGGCCGCCATAGCAGCTGGAAGAGTCGTCGACACACCACAGGGCCCGATCCAGGGTATCGCCCCCATGGCTTTTTTGGGGAACTACAAAGTTTTCGGCAGTCCTTCGAAAAACCCCAACACGACCGTGGCTGCCGTGACCAAGGCCATCGAAGATGCCGTGGAAGATGGAATGGAGGTGATCAATCTCAGCCTCGGGGGAGAGGCTCGGAATCCGGCAGTTGATCCGGAGCAAAAGGCCATTGCCCTGGCCGTGGAAGCTGCGGTGGTCGTCGTGGTAGCCGCTGGAAACGGAGGACCTAATCCCCGTACGATCACCTCACCAGGAACCAGTCCTGACGCCGTCACCGTAGGAGCGACCAGCAACGGGCGAATCTTCGCCAGTGCCCTGGACATCACATCTGACTCCCCGGTGCCGGCGGAGCTGCAGACAGTCCCTTACGTACCCGGGACGGGGCGAGCCTCTTCCGAACCGGTGGGACCTCTACCGATCGTCTCAATTGCGCTTCTCGACACAACTGAACTAGCGTGCCAGCCTCTCCCTGCTGGAAGTCTCTCCGGAGAAGCCGCTTTAATCCGGCGTGGAGAATGTTTCTTCTCTGCAAAGGCCAAAAATGTTTTTGATGCGGGAGCCGAGGCAATGGTGGTCTATAACAATGTGACGGGCTCCGCCATTGTAATGGGTGGTCTCAACGATGTTGAGCCTCCCGCGGTCATGATCAAAAAAGCGGCGGGAGAGGCCCTCCGGGACTTCTTGATTGGCGGAGCAGAGGCCAACGTAACCTTTAGAGCAGCAACTGACCTTTCCCCTTTTCCGGCTCAAGCCGATATCATGACCAGCTTCAGCAGCCGGGGTCCGAATATCGACCTGGCAATCAAACCCGACTTGACCGCTCCTGGAGACAATATTCACACAGCATCGAATCGGATCACGCCTGAGCCCCAATACTCTTTAAGAAGCTCGGGAACAAGTTTTGCGGCTCCGATGGTGTCCGGAGCCGCCGCATTGGTCAAACAGCTGCATCCAGATTGGCAGGACCAATTATCCGGGGGGAACCTGGCCAGGGCTATCAAGTCTGTACTGGTAAATACCGCTGCCAAGACCACTACTTGGAAAGAAGAACCGGCTCGATTGATTCACACCGGAAATGGTCGTCTGGATTTGACTCGCGCCGCAAAAGCCAGTGCCGTCTTGGATCCCGTCAGTCTGAGTTTCGGCCTCTTGAGCGAAGATATTTCCAGCCGTCTGGAAAGAAGGATCAAACTCACCAACCTCAGCTCTAACGCTCAGACCTTTCAAATCGAGCTGTCGCACATCGTCGAAAATCCGAGCGTACAGATGTCGATTTCTCCTCTTACACTGGCACTTTCTCCTGGCGAAATCGGGGAATTTACCATCAGTGCTGACTCTATCTCACCTTTAGCCGCAGGAGTGTTCGAAGGCTTTGCCCGGATTAGTAGCTCTGAAGAGGGAACAGAACTGACGGCCTCTTATTGGGGAGGTGTCACTGTTGAGGACGACTCGTTGATCCTTCGGGTCTCTCAAAATGATCAGACTGCTCATGCCAGCATTGCCTCCGCGATTGAAGCGGCACAGCCTGGCAACGTGATCGAAGTTGCCGACAGCAGTACCTATCGTGAGGTCATCGATATGACATATAACACCGATGGTCTCACTCTCAACGGAATAACCTTGCGAAGCGCCCCTGGTGAATCTCCCACAATCGATGTTCGAGAGTTGACCAGCCAGTCGCCGGCTGTGACGGTTTCGGATCTGGAGCGGGTCACGGTTGAAGGAATGCGGATTAACGGGGGGCTACACGGTATCAGGTACAGCAATGCCAGTGGAACTGTTCGCAACAACACCATCGAGGGCACGTCGGCAAACGCCGGTTCTTACGGAATTCAACTTGCCGGCAGCCGTGTTCACGTCTTCGCAAACACAATAAGAAACAACAACAATGGAATTGCTGCGTTTTCTTCCTCCGCTTTGATTCAGCACAACCAAATCGGGGGCATGGCAGAGGGGAACGGAAACCAGGGAACCGGGATTTTTGTCTCAGCCGGAAGTCCGGTGGGAATTTACGAAAACGAAATCTCCAACCTTAGCAGCCTGAACGGAAAGGGCATTCACATTTTCAATGCGGTGGCACTGATCAAGGGAAATACGATTCTAAACACTCAGGAAAACATGGCCGACGGGATTTTGGCGCAAGGGCAGGCTTCTCAGCTTTCCGTACTGGACAATCAGATTGAGGGAAACGGGCGCTTCGGGATTTCCCTGATAAGTGGAGCCCAAGCTTTTCTTGAGCGCAATCAGTTACTGAAGAACCAAAGCGCCGGCCTTCATTTAGAGGAAGGTTCCACAGCAACTATACATTCCAGCAGCTTCCTGGAAAATGGAACCGGAATTCGATCTTTCTCCTCTTCGGCGGAGCTGTTCGATAGCTTGATTGCCGGATCCACGGATCCTGCGGAAGGAGATGGAATCTTCGCTGCCGAGGGAGTCTTGCGAGCATACAACAGCACGATATTTGGCAATGCTGGTTTCGGTATCCGCCTGTCGGGCACTCAGACCACAGTTTCCAATTCTATTCTCGACCAAAATACCGGCGGCGAGTTGTCGGGAGCCTCTTCCAATTCCTTTTCAAACAATCTCATTGGTGACGGGCAGTTTGCGGGCCTCGACGGAAACTTTGCCGCCGACCCAATGTTCTCAAATCCCTTGAATTTGGATTTTTCCCTGCGGGAAGGATCGCCGGCCATTGACCGGGGCAGCCAGTTCTTTCCCATCTCTTCTCTCGACTTGCTGTCTCACGAAAGAGTTATAGATGGCAACAAAGATGACATCGCTGGCGTGGATTTGGGGGCCATCGAGTTCGGCTCGGAATTTTGGGTACCGCGAATCTTGCCGGTTTTGTCGGTTAAAGAAGCTGAGTTCGTGGGTTTGGCCATGGCTAACGGTTTTCACGAATCCACCCGGGTCCTGCTCCGGGCTTACAAGGTCAACGGCCAGTTGTCCGGTACTTTTGAGCTCGAAATCCCTCCAGGACAACAAGTTGCACTACTTCTCACTGAAGCTTTCAATCCCTTGCAGGAGGGATGGATCGAGATCCTGTCCAGTAAACCCGATCTCATGAGCTTTACCCTTTTGGGCAACCAGAGCTTAAGCTTCCTGGACGGGGCAGAACTGTCCTCGGCCCTCTCCGACAAACTACTTTTCCCGGAAATTCGCAGCCAGGGAGACGAGGAGACCCGGTTCTACCTGATCAATCCGCATCCCCAGGGAGTGGATGTGAGCCTGCGCTGGATTCGATCCGACGGCTCGAGCCTCGACAAGATCTACCCAATAGCAGCCAGAGGGATGCTGGCTCTCACCTTTGCCGAGATATTCGGCGGCGGGACCGGCGGCTATATCACCGCTACAGTCCCTACCGGTGAACCAATCTGCGGAATGGAAATCTTTGGAAGTCCTGACTCCCGTGGAGGACTCTTAGCCTTAGACTACAAGGCGGGCAGTTCACAGCTTTTCGCTGCCCAGCTCGCCTCCGGTGCAAACATCGAAACGACTTTGAATATCATCAACACCGGTCCTGTGACCGACGTCACGCTGGAGTTTCTGGACGAAAACGGAGAGTCAATCAAGTCTTTCGTGCTGAATGATCTGCCCACTGGTAGACAGTTTCGTCAGCGAGCTCGAGACATTTTTGCCCTTCCATCGAACCTTGTCGTGGGGTGGCTGCGGATCCAATCAAGTACCGGGATGCTGGTTGGGAATATTAGCTTTGGTGACCCAGCTGGAAAATTTTTGGCGGCTGTACCGCTTCAAAGTCAGGGAGTCCGGGAGTTCATTTTCAGCCATGTGGTGCAGACTTCAGAGGTCTTCTCCGGAGCGGCTCTGTTGAATGCGTCTTCCGATAATGCGCTTGTCAGCGTCGAGGTTTTTGATTCAGGAGGAGAGAGAACGGGGATTTCTTTTCTACAACTCGCTTCCGGTCAAAAATGGGCACGCCTTTTCACGGAATTGATCCCCAATTTAAAGACACAGACTGGCGGTTTGGTTCGAATTCGCTCGAATGTTCCCATTTTCGGCTTCGAGATTTTCGGCAGCTATTCTCTGAATTTTATGTCTGCCGTCCCCCCACAGGCGCTGGTTAGGTAAGGGGTCAGACCGTTACCCACCGAGCAGCTCAGCCAGCGCGGCTTGTAGTTCATCTCGGGCATGCGATTCACCTTTCTTCCCGGCAACTTCAATCCCCCGCTTGAAGATTTCTTCAGCCCTTTGTCCCTGTCCCAAGGCTCTCAGACTCATCCCGAAGTGAAAATAAGCGGCAGTATAATCGGGGTGCTGCTCCAGGAGCTGGTCGAAAATTTGGATGGCGTTCTCATATTCCACCTGGTTCTTGTACTCCATCGCCAATCCATAACGGGGAAAGGCATCTTGAGGATGTTTCTCAATCAAGGCCTTCAGCTGCTCAACTCTGTCCATGGTCGTGGTTTCGTGCCTTCGTGCTGTGGTGCCTGCTCTTTTGCTCTATTGTTCTATTGCTCTATTGTTCTACGCGCGAAGCGCGTCACCGTTCGCCCCATTTCAATTTTTCCCGGAGGATATCAAAAAAGCCCTTATCACCCGGCTGAATTAATTCGATTTGATATTCCGAGCGGGTACAGCGAATTTCGTCTCCTTCGTTCAGAGCCACTCCCACCTGCCCATCGACCGTGAGCATAACATCTTCGCCTGATTTCACCACCACTCGGATAGTGCTTTCCGCCGGGATCACCAGCGCACGATTTGTTAGAGTATGGGGACAGATGGGCGTCATGATCAGGGAGTCCAGTGTCGGGTGGACTATTGGGCCGCCGGCTGACAGGGAGTACGCCGTGGAGCCAGTTGGGGTGGAAATAATCATTCCGTCAGCGAGAAAGTTGGCAATGAAGTCCTCATTGACAAAGGTTTCCATGCTAATGATTCGGGCCAGCGCACCCTTGTTGATCACGGTGTCATTGAGAGCCCGGTAGACCTTGACCGAACCATTTCTTTGACGGACCTCAGTTTTCAGCATCCAGCGGCGATCGATAGTGTGCTTTCTTGCCAACAACCGCTCCATCGCTGGATAGAGCTCATCCAAGGTGAATTCCGTCAGAAAACCGAGAGAACCCAGATTCACGCCAAGGATCTGTGCTTTTCGATCCTCGATCGATCGTGCAACGGAGAGCATGGTGCCGTCACCCCCAAAGACCAGAATGACGTCCACCAGACCTGGCATGTCTTCCCGACTCGCAGAAACTACACCTTCGAGCCCAAAACTCCGGATGACGCTTTCTTCCACAACGGTCTCACAGCCGTTGGAGCTCAGCCACTGCAAGAGTCCTTTGAGAGTGGCGGTAAAATCCGTGCGGTGGGGTTTGGCAATGACACCGATCTTCACGGAAACAACCCTCGCATCAGGGTAGGATCAGTAATCGTGACCTGCGAAAAGATAATGTTCACATCGTTTGTTTGCCGGCTGGATGAGTTTTCAGTTCATTGATGAAGGTATTGCGACACTCTTCGGAACAAAAGTGAACGGTTTCTCCTTTCACTTTCGCCGTAACAGCCAATTCCGTTGCAACGTACATCCCACACTGGGGATCCTTGACCATTTGACCTGAAATCGTTCTTCTCGCTTCAGTCCGGCGAGGTCCAGACTTTGACTTTTGCGAGGAAGGATTGAGAAGCCGCGCCAAGAACGAGCGGATCAGGCTCAAAAGGATCAGGAAAATAAGGAAGAAAATAATTTTGCTGATCCAAGCCATCTTCAGGAACGATCCCCTTGCATTTGGGCCCTTGCGTTCTCAATCCGTTTCTTGATTTCTTCCCGGTGAGGGTAATTAGGGTGGGCCTCGAGAAGCTTCTCCCAGTTTTCTATTGCTTCGGAAAAATTTCCCGTAGAAAAGTAAGCCACGCCAATATTCTGCAGCGTCTGCGCATGGTCTGGCTCAATTTTCAGTGATTGTTTATACAACTCTACTGCCTTGATGGGATTACCGGTATACAGATAGGCAGTTGCCAGATCAGTGCGTACGTTGACCGTGTTGGGTTGAAGTTTCAGCACCTCCTCATACCACTGGATCGCCGCATCGTAGCGTCCCATGTCGTAATAGAAATTAGCCAGGGTAATCCGAGCTTCGCCGTCCTGAGGATGGGCTTCCACCCAGGCTTGAAGCTCACCGAGTTTCTCTATCATTTCCGGAGTCGGATGGCCCTCTGGAAGTTGGGAGGAAGCTCGAGCGGCAGTGGCTGAGGCCTGCTCTTTCAAGCGCGAGGAGTTCTGTACGAAGACTTGTGAGACGAAAAATCCCAAGATGAAGCCAATCACAATCCCAATAATGGCGCTGACGATCTGT
>JALLOM010000116.1 GCA_027717865.1 Acidobacteria bacterium AH-259-O06
TTCTCGTCTTAGTATTTGATGAACCCAAACTGTGACGTTTTCCCCATAAAACTGCACGCAAAAGTCATTCCATTCTCTTCTTTGTTCTTCCTGCGGATATTCTGGGATTTATTAAGTGATTGTTACTATTAGATTTTGGGGTTCTACTCTCACGGTTCCCTCAGTTGCCTGTCAGACCAATTGGTCCAATTAAATGAATTTTTATCCAAAAAATTGGGCATTAATTAAAGTACCGCATCGCCTTCGGCGCCGCGCCCGTCCTCTGATTCCGCTCATTGCTCGCATAGGCGTCTAGCTGCCCGGAGCAGTCAGTTGGAACTGGTCGGCAACTGTGATTGCCTGGTCATTGATGTGATCCCGCACCTGCACTTCAATTCTGTATTCTCCGGTTTCCAGGACCACGATCGGCAGTGTTTTGAGCAACACCACCCGCTGCCCAGAAAAGTATTGAACCGATTCACCATTGTCGGTCAGCTCCAGTACCGGCTTTTCTCCCCTGAAGATTCGGTAGATGGCTTCAATCGATGGCGCCAAGGTCGTTTGGTCAATCCCGGCATTGTAAACTTGCAGATAAACGCTTACGCTTTTGTCCAGGGAAAAGCTCTTGCTTAAGCTCGGACGGATCCACAAATCACCCAGGATAAACATCTGATCTTTTTTGGAGACGTCCTCAAGTTGTTGGACGAAATCAGCAAGCATCAAGGAGCTCGCTGAAAACCCATCTTCGCTAAAGGATGGAGGAATAATGGCCTGACGAAGAGCGCCTATGTTTCCGCTGTTTAGATCCTTAACAACCAAATCCAACTTGTACCGCATGTTTTTTCCCAGTGGCACAATCTTCTGATACAGGGAGTAACCGCGCAGTCCTTGCTGAAGGTACGCCGGCCGAAAGGATGTGGTCACGTCCTCTTCGAATTCTGTCACGATCCGATTCGTAAGACTGGTAATGATCCCGTAAATGGCCAGACGAGCCACATAGACTGTCCCTTCATCCTTGAAGGTCAGATCCTTATTTTTCCACTCCAGGGTAAGCGGCACTAGCAGCTGGTTATCGTTCAGCTTGAAATAGTCCTGTCGAATTTTAAAAGGTAAATTGTTGTGCCTGACGTCCACCGTAACCAATTCCTTCAAATCCTTATATTTGATCTGCTTGGGTCTCTGTACCATGGAAAAGGTTTCATAACGCTGGAAGGGGTCATCCTTTGCCCGGTTGAACATTAATGGATAAAGTCCACGGTTTCCGGGACTGAAAAAGGGTCGATCCTCTTTTCTTGCCAAGCCGATTTCTTCGGCAAGGGTTTGACCTGCATTGTTAACGTATAGTAGTGCATCCTTTTCCTCAGGTCTTAGGGCAAGCCGATATTGCCCACTGAAGGAGCGATCGACGAACTCCAGCTCGATGTCGTTGCCAATTCCTTCGATGTGCCGATACCACCAGATCTCAAATGGAAAGGTTGCTGTGGCGCCACCACCTTCGTGCATGGGGCGATGGTAAGGACCTCCTGCGGGGTGAGCTTCAATTTGGTCAGGAGGACCATGGATGATGTAGATTTTACCTCGGTCAGTCATCCATCCCGGCTCTCCACTGGCAAAACGCTCATTGGCATAAGCGATGCGCCGATAGTGCTCTTCCTTAAATTCGTTAATTGAAGTGGTTAAATCAAGGTCACGTCGATGCCAGAACTGTTCTATAAACTGCTCTTTTTCTTCTGGAGTTGTCAAACTTTTGAAGACGTCTTTTTCCTGCGGTGCGATGATGTAAACCACGTCCTGTTCGAGCCACTTTTTGAAATAATCTTCCTCTTCTTCGCTCCTTAGAGCCTCTTGTTCTTTCTCAGTCCGTTCTTTTGCCTGCTGAAGCACCAGGACTGAAGCTTGGACCTGTAACGGACTTGATAGAAGCAAGAAAAATAGGATGACGTCAAACAGGCTTTTCATTCCTGATGCTTTGTTTCCTCCGCGTACACGACTCGAGGGTTTATGCATTGGCTGGACAGACTCGTATTTTAAATCTTCTTCATTAAACATTGAATGAAGTATGATTCATTATAACTGATTACTTTATTGATGTAACTGGGAAACGAGTGACAGATCTTTAGTGCCTTATGAGAAATCATGAGAGGACGGCCCCTGCGATGCGAAAGTTTGCAGGGCTTCTGACTTGTCTGCTCTTTCTTGTTTCGACACATCTCCACGCTTTTACTCAGAGTAATACACGGCATCTGGAGCAACTTCTCGCACACGCTGTTCAGCTGCAACAGTCCGGTGATTTGGAGGAAGCGATTCGAGAATATGAAAAGTTTCTTGAGTATGGCCCAGAACAACCCGAAGTTCTGTCTAATCTCGGCGCGGCATACGCAGGTCTGGGAGATTATCCGAAGGCAATCCATAATTATCAGAAAGCTCTAAGCTTGCAGGAAGACAACGTTTCGGTGCGTCTAAACCTTGGCATAGCTTACTATAAGGCAGCTGAGTCAGCAAATGCTATCGAGCAGCTTAAAATGGTGTTGCAAGTTGAGCCTGAAAACAAGCAGGCAGCTTCACTTCTGGCCGACTGCTACTTTCGAATGGGCGAGAATAGGGAGGTGATTGAAACCCTCACTCCATTCGCGGACCAAGCGATCAATGATCTGGCAGTCGCTTATCTTTTAGGAACTGCCTTGATTCGTGACAATCAGCTAGAAAAGGGACAGCAGATTGTTGAACAGCTCTTGCGACGCGGCGATTCTGCTGAGGCCCACTTGATGCTGGGCACTGCACACCAGTTGGCCCTTGACTTTACTGCTGCTGTACAAGAATTCGAAACAGCGCTGGAGTTGAACCCTCGGCTCCCAGGAAGTTACTCTCTGCTCGCTCGGGCCCTTTTGTCGACTGGAGAGCGTGATCGCGCAATCGAAACCTTTCGGACAGAACTTGGGTTCAATCCGAATGACTTCGACGCGAATTTCTACTTGGGATTTTTGTTAAGAGAAGATCGAAAATACGACGAGGCTCTTCCATACCTTAGGAAATGTCAACTGCTGCGCCCGAGTGCACTCGAGGTCAACTATCAGATCGCAAGCCTCCACTTAATGGCCGACGAGACAGAACAGGCTCGCGAAATTCTGGAGGATATTGTTGCAAAGGCTCCTGATTTTGTCGAAGCACACGTCTCTCTCGCCACTGCGTACTACCGTTTGAAAATGAAAAAAGCTGGCGACCGTCATCGAGAAATTGTGCTGAGGCTCAATGCGGAGAGGCAGGCTGAGCAGCCTGGCGCAAAAGAGGATCTCGGTCCGGCTTACCGGGGAGATGAGGCTGTGAACGTGCCAAGACCTCCCAAAAGGGAAAAGGGTAGGAAAAATTGAAATACCCCTGCCGACTGACACGGATGATCTTGTTTTCGACGGCCTTGCTGGGTCTTCTCGTCACTAGCGCGGTAGGCCGGCAGCGGAATTTTGAGGAACTGGCGAAGCAAGCGGCAGAGGCCCGCGAGTCTGAAGATCTCCAGAAAGCCATTACCCTTTACCGCCAGGCTCTCGAGCTTCACTCTTCCTGGCTTGAAGGATGGTGGTATCTCGGCACGATACTTTACGATTTGGACCGTTACCCGGAAGCGACGGACGCATTTCGGAGGTTTGTGTCTCTTGATCCAGAGGCAGCCCCTGGGTGGTCTCTCTTGGGTTTGTGTGAATTTCAAACACGCCAATACGATCGGGCCTTGGCAAGCCTTAACCAAGGCCGTGTGCTCGGTCTTGCAGGGAAAGATCAACTCACCTACGTTGCCAAATACCATCTGGCAGTTCTCATGAATCGCTTCGAGGAATTTGAAGAAGCCTTTTCGATCCTTTTCGCTCTGGCTCGCGAACATTACGACAGCCCCAAAATCAAAGAGGCCTTGGGAATTTCCGTTTTACGGCTGCCTTTCCTGCCACAGGAGCTGCCGGCTGATCGGCGGGAGATGATTCTGCTGGCTGGAAGGGCTGCCCTCTACAGTGCGACATTTCGTATAGACGGAGCCAAGAGCAGCTACGAAGAATTGGTTGAGCGTTACCCAGACACCGCAAATATCCACTATGCATATGGAGTCTTCTTGTTACAGGCGAATCCCGACCAGGCTTTGGAGGAGTTTCGACGGGAGTTGGAGATTTCTCCCCTCCACGTACCGGCTCATTTGCAGATTGCTTTTGAATACATTCGACGAGATGATCCCCAAGCAGGACTCGCTTATGCAGAAAAAGCAGTTGAACTGGATCCGAAGTCGTTCGCAGCTCGGAACGCTTTAGGTCGCATTCTGTTAGCTATGGATGAGATTGAACAAGCCATCGGCCAGCTGGAAACAGGGCTTCAGCTTGCCCCAGATAGTCCGGAGATGCATTTCGCGCTTGCGCGTGCGTACTCGCGGGCGGGGCGCAAGGAGGAGGCCAAACGCGCCCGCCAGGAATTCCTTCGCTTAAACAAAATCGCCCGAACGAAACGAGAGGGTCCTCAGTCGGTTGGGGGTACACCAGTAGACGTGAGCGAGAAACCGCGGAGGCAAGATTAGGGTCGGGGAGAGTTCTGGATGATGGGAGCTTTAATCCCGGTTGCAATGGCGTTTTTCTTGATCACCGCCTGGTTCGCAGGGGGAAGTCAGGCAGTGGAGCCTGACACAGAACAGCCACCTGTTTTTGAAAACATTCCTCCATCAGTCATGGGAATTACCTGGGTCCACGAGAATGCAATGTCGGAAATGCGTTATCTGCCCGAAACGCTCGGACCCGGGTGTGCGTTTCTAGATTACAACAACGATAGTTGGATGGATATCTACTTGGTCAACTATGGTCCCTGTGATTTCTATAAACCGGACAAACCACTGAAAAATGCTCTCTATCGAAACAATGGTGACGGAACATTTGCTGATGTAACCGAAGAGGCCGGGGTCAGGGGGGGGAACTTCGGTATGGGTGTGGCTGCAGGCGACTATGACAACGACGGAGATGTCGACTTGCACATTACTGCTTATGGTCGATCGATCTTCTACGAGAACAGCGGTGACGGCACGTTCCGAGATGTAACCGAAAAAGCTGGACTGGCTGCCGCGGGGTGGACCACCAGCTCCGCCTGGTTTGATTACAATAATGATGGGCTTCTGGATCTCTTTTTGTGCAGTTTTGTCGAGTATGGTCTGAATAAGCACATCTTTTGCGGCAACAACAAATTGGGGAAGCGTTTTTACTGCATCCCGCGAGTCTTCAATCCCACTCCCAGCCTGCTCTTTCGCAACAACGGTGATGGATCTTTTACCAAGGTGAGTGAGGGCACTGATATAGAACTTTCTCTTGGGAAGGCTTTGGGTGTAGTCGCAACAGATATCAATAACGACGGGCTCATGGACCTTTTTGTTGCGAATGACACAGTGCAGAACTTCCTTTTTGCTAATCGCGGAAACGGGCAATGGGAGGAGATCGGTTTTCAATCGGAAGTGGGGTTCAGTGCCAGTGGCAAAGCCCGCTCTGGAATGGGTGTCGATGCTTCCGACTTCGATGGTGATGGATGGCAGGATCTGTTCGTTGCAAATATTGATCAGGAAATGTTTGCTCTTTACAAGAACCACCGCAATGAATCATTTCGGGATGTCTCTAACCCTCATGGAGTTGCCCAAGCGACGAGATTGCTCAGTGGATGGGGCCTCAAGTTCTTTGATTTCGATGTGGACGGAGAAATTGACCTGTTTCTGGCCAACGGTCACCCCGATGACATGATCGACCATTATTCTTCATCGGTTAACTATAAGATGCGGATGCTGCTTTTCCATAATGACGGAACGCGATTGCGTAACATCAGTGACAAAGCCGGTGCCGTCTTCTCCGAGCTGTACCCTGCCCGGGGTTTGGCCGTTGGAGACTACAACAATGATGGGAGGCTGGATGTACTGGTGGCCAACAATGGGGAGGCTCCCCTCTTGTTGAAAAATAATGCCGGTAAAGACAACCACTGGATTGGTGTTCGCCTGGTAGGCACCAATTGTAACCGGGATGCCATTGGAGCAAAGATCACCTGGTCTGCCGGTGGCGTGACAGGTTCTCGCTTAAAAAGCAACGGGGGTAGTTACCTATCGTCTCACGATCTTCGTGAAATTCTCGGTCTTGGAAAAGCCACCAAGGTGGACTGGGTTGAAATTCAGTGGCCACAGCCCAGTGGCAAAATCGAGAGATTCTCCAATCTTCCCGTTGATACTTATGTGACGCTTATAGAAGGCGAAGGCTTACGGCGACCGTCTTCGGTTTTGTAGGCCAACCCTGAAAAGGTTGGATCACTCTGCAAGGGTTGCCTTGAACAGACTCCGGGATCAAGACCACTTCTTGACCCAGGAAGCGGAATCCGCTAGGCCGCGACGCCTGCGAAAAGCCGAGTCCTGAGTGTCGTGTGGAGAACAAGGACCGTGCCGATAGCTATTGTGCTCGCTGCGCTTCTCCTCGCGGCATGTGAGACGAGGACCGAGGACCAGCTTGGATTCTGGAGCCGCCAACGTAAGGGAGCGAACTGCCAAAATAGCACCGTCGAGCCGGCGTACTGGGAGGCCGCCGCAGCTCTCGGACTTGACTTCATCCGGCTTATGCCGGACGCCTGGCAGGCACATCAGCTAGATTTCCTGATTGGCAGGGCGGATCATTTCACTCGATTGAATGACAATGATCTGTCCGAGCTGATACGAGTACTGGAGGACGCGGAGCGAGCCGGAGTCAAGGTCGTGTTGGCCATGCTTTCTTTGCCCGGAGCGCGCTGGAGGCAGTTGAATCAAGACAAAGACGACGCTCGGCTTTGGCGCGACGCGGACTACCAGAAGCAGGCGGCCGAGTTCTGGCGCCAGCTTGCGGGAAAACTGAAGGATCACCCAACCATCGTCGCTTACAATCCTCTTAATGAACCTCATCCTGAGAGGGCTTTCGGCTTCCAGAATCCAGACGATGGCGCCTTCCCTCAGTGGGTCAAAAATATCGAAGGAACGCCAGCTGATCTCAACGCGTTCAATCGGCGTATCGTTGCGGCCATTCGCGAGAGCGATCAGAACACACCGATCATTCTTGATGGTTGGTTCTATGCTTCCCCCTTGGGGCTTCAGTATGTGGACCCCCTTGAGGACAGGAGTCTCATGTACGCGTTTCTATAGTTATGAACCCTGGAACTACACAACGTACCGCGTCAACAGAGGCCGGTACGCCTATCCAAATCGGATGCCAGCCGGATGGGACGGGCCGACCGAGTCCTGGACCATTGGGAACATCCGCGACCATTTGGCGTCCGTAGCCCTCTGGGCTCGTCACCACGCCATCCCCGCGAACCGCATCATCGCCTCTGAGTTTGGCGTTGATAGGAGGGTTGATGGGGCAAAGGAGTACCTCTCGGACGTCACCAAAGTACTGAACGAGAATGGTTGGCACTGGGCCTTCTATGCCTACCGGGGCGATGGTGCATGGGGCGGCATGGACTATGAACTGGGTACGGGTAGGCTCGACCCCAGGATTTGGGACGCCGTGGACCGCGGAGAAGACCCAGAAATGTACAAGAAGCGGCACGATAACCCTCTGTGGCAAATCATCAAGCGAGAGTTCAAGAGCTCCAGTCACTGACCTGAAACTTAAATTAAGTTTCAGGTCAGTAAGGACGTGTTCCCCAGGGAGGAACCCCATTCCGGGTGGAAAAATCAGGCCGACGCACAGGGGACTGCTAATATGCTGATCCTCTGTGGGAAGCAGCGATCAGAAAGACGATTTTTTCCTCCTCATCAATTTCGTAAAAGAACCGCCAGGCACCAATCCGGTAACGCCAAGTCTCCGGTGTGTAGCCCCGGAGCTTGCGGATGTGGGGCCCAAAGTGGGGAAAGAGTCTGAGTTGTGGGTAGACGATGCGGCGAAGCTTGGAGACCACATCGGCGTGTCCTGATCGAGCAATGCTGCGAAGGTCTTTTTGAAATTGCTCGGTTTCGAAGATTCGGCATTCACTCAACGAAGCGACCTTTTCGTCTTCTTGCGTCACGTGAGCCGGCACGAAGCCTTTTCAGAAGAGCCTCGCTTTGTAGGATCTCAGCCATCTCCACGTCATCGGCAAACTGCTGCTCACGGATTTTTGCAAGGGCCGCGGTCTCAATCAGATTAGAAAGTGGTCGCCTGTCTGCCTCCGCAGCCTCGCGAAGTTCCTCGTACACTTTTTCATCCAGCCTGAGGGTCACTGTTTTTGTCATAAGTACTCCCCTAATACAGAATATTCTTCTGTATTCTATTATATTCTATGCGGTGTGTAAATCGCGGCGAGTCGGTTCAAGAATCGGTTCAGCCGTCGTTGTTAAAGTCCTTAACATCGCAACCCATACCAGAAACTGGTGCCGGGTCAGCGTTGTAAGCCACACCGTAAAGAAGTGAGACCTCCTCAAAAACACCATCGGCGATCCCGACTGTAATCCCCCCTTTGAGTATGGGTTTGGACTGATTTTTCTGAAGCAAAGATGACTTTTTCAGATGTGATGAGACCCTTCCCTCAATCGGACCAAGATGTGGGCAGAGCGCAGGTTCCTTGACTCGCCCTCTGCTCGAAACTACAATCCGCTCGAAAAACCAAACCGGGAGGATGATGATGAAAGTAGGTTTTTACGGTCACGTTCGACAGTACCACAACATCAAGGACGAGATTGATGCAAACATCCAGCAGGTCCTGGAAAGTGGCAGCTACGTGATGGGGGCCATGCTCAAGCGCTTTGAACAGGAACTCGCCGAGTATTTCGGCATGAAGCACGCCATCGGTGTGAACAGCGGGACGGATGCGCTGTGGCTGGTGTTTCTGGCCCTTGGTATCGGTGAAGGCGATGAATGTATTACTACAACAAATACCTTCTTCGCGACGGCTGAGGCCATCTGGATTGCAGGAGCCACGTCCGTATTCGTAGACTGCGATTCAAAAACGAAGTGCATCGATCCCTCAAAAATCGAGGCGGCAATCACGCCCAGGACGAAGGCCATTGTTCCGGTGCATCTTTACGGGCAGTGCGCCGATATGAAGTCAATTCGTGCCATTGCCCATACGCACAATCTGTATGTAGTTGAAGATAACGCTCAAGCAATTGACGGAGACGGCGAGGGGTTCAAACAGGGAGAACTCAGCGATGCGGTTTGCCTCAGCTTTATCATTCAGAAGAACCTGGGGACTTTCGGTGATGGCGGTGCTGTGGTGACCAACAGCGATGAGATTGACAGGGCTGTTCGCAAACTCCGCAATCATGGCTCGGATAAACGCTCCGCCCACAGCATGGGTTACAACAGCCGGCTGGACGATCTGCACGCCGGCATCCTCAGCGCAAAACTGAAACATATTAAAGAGTGGACGGATCTCCGGCGCAAATGGGCGGCACGCTACGACCAAGGGCTTAAGGACACCGCCAATATCGATCTTCCCTACCAGGCCCCGGGTTATCGTCACGTTTACCATCTGTATGTGATCGAAACGAAAAAGGCGGAACAGCGTGACGATCTTCTGAAATACCTGAACGACAACGGTGTGGACGCCAAATGCCACTACCCCATTGCCATACACCAGCAGGAAGGATATCCGTGGGGCAAAGCAGCGCGCATTGCCGGTCCTATTCCGAATTGCGAGCAAAACGCCGCGACCTGTATAAGTCTACCCATGTACCCTGAGCTGACCGAGGAAGAGGTCGATTATGTAATCGA
>JALLOM010000117.1 GCA_027717865.1 Acidobacteria bacterium AH-259-O06
CCAACTTTATTCAATAGAACGCGAAATCTAGGGTCCGAACGTAAGCTGTCGAATACGGGGTCCACTTTGAGCCAAGCTAGCCAGCGATCTCGTTCCTCGTGGGCCTTTTCCAACCATTCAAAGGCCCGATCCTTTTCGCCCAGCCCGATATAAATCAATACGATGCTGATAGGCGACACATATCTTCGCTCCGAACGTTCCTTCAACTCATCCAAGAGCTGCTGCGCCTTGTTCCCCTTGCCCAATAACGCGTAGCAGTATCCTAGTACCCCGACTACTAGAGGGTTGGCTCCGGGAAGGGATCTTGCCTTTTGCAGCGCCGCGACGGCCTCCTCATACATCGACTTCTCTGTATAGGCCATCCCCAGATGTGCGTACCCGGAAGCGAAGTTAGGCGCCACCTCAAGTGTCTTCTTATACTCCTCGATGGCCTGGTCGTGTTGACGACTGGAGCGATAGGTCCGCCCCACATCCCGATTTATCGCTGCGGAGAGGGGATCGAGCGCCTGGGCATGTTTGATCTCGACCATGGCCTCATCGAGTCGCCCCATGGCTCTTAAACATCCGGAATACCAGTGATGTGCAGTGGCATTGCCAGGATTAAGTTCAATGGCCCGCCAGTATTCTCGCTCGGCCCCTTCCCAATCCCAGTCGTAAAATTGCCGAATAAATCCCAACGAGGCGTGGGCTTCGGCGAGCGAATCATCGATCGTCAGAGCTCTCTCGGCTTCAGTCTTGGCTTTTGGTATCACCTCATTCGGAGAGGCTATGCCGTAGGAAGCCAACAGTGCATATGAGTCAGCTAACCCGGCGTAAGCCAACGCGTAGTTTGGGTCTTTTGTGATCGCTTGCTCGAAATAGTCGATCCCTTTCCTCAGCCCCTCTTCGCTGCGGTTATTCTGAAAGTAACGCCCCTTCAAATAGAGGTTGTAGGCCTCCAGATTGTCGGTATAGCGCTTGACCAGGCCGGTACTGCTTTCCTCTGCGAGCCGAACCCTGAGGGCACTGACAATGGACCGGGAAATCTCGTCCTGGATGGCAAACGTGTCTTCCATCTCTCGCTCGTAAGTGCCCGACCAAAGGTGATAGCCATCTCTCGCGTTAATGAGCTGCGTTGTAATCCGCAGCCGGGTGCCTGCCTTGCGCACGCTTCCTTCCAATACTGCGCTCACGTTCAATTGTTCTCCAATGTTGCGGACGTCGTGGGTCTTTCCTTTAAACTGAAAAGCGGAGGTCCTGGAAACGACACGCAAACCGGGCACCCGTGCCAACACACTGATGAGCTCTTCTGTCATTCCGTCACAGAAATACTCCTGATCCTTCTGTGGGCTCAGGTCCACAAAGGGCAGCACCACAAGGGAAGGGCGTTCGACGTCGCTTGCAACCGGCTTCTCTCGGCTTTGGGTTCCTGTGTCTGGTTTTAGCCTTAGAGGGGGAGAGAAGTATTCAGTGGCCACCCACCAACTCGCCACTGCGACCAGGAAGATGGCCATCATCAAAGTACCCATTTTCCACCCACTCACAGACCGAATCCAAGCCCGAATTCGTAGCTGTTGGGAGTCCCTCCTTTGGAAAGTCGGCACATAGCTTCCCTTCTTACACTCGATGAGTATGGGATCGTCTCGGCCTTCGGTCTCATAATAGGCATTAAGCCGGGCGCGAAGCCTGCGTGCCCCGACCCGTACCACGGGGTCGGTACGCTGGTCAAAGGAGTCCTTGCGATCAAAGACCTCAAGACCGAGGACATACTCCTTGAGCGTATCAGCTTCACCTTGAATGGCTCGCTCGACGATGAAACGCAAGAAAAGGCTGGACCGTTCCGCGTGGGCAAAGTGTTGGCTAGCCAGAATTTTTTCGAGCTCTTCTCGGGCTGCCTGGATAGAAACTCCAGCTGCAAGTTCCAGGCTCTCCCCGCCATTCCCTTGCCCCTCGCCAGCAGCTGAGGCAGCGTTTGCTTCGCTCTTGTCTCTTTGAGGACCCTCCGAATGCATGGATCAATTGTAGGCCAGATTTTACAATAGGTGAGAGCAGAAGTCTATTGAACGAATTGCCTCATCAAAAATCTATTCGAAAGGGATTCGTTGCCTCATTTAAAAATCTATTCGAAATTGCCTTCCGGAGGGAGGCGGAATAGAAGAGCCCTCCATCAGGGAATGGAGGGAGAGAATGAGGTTAACGATGAGCGAGAGACGTGTATTGATCAAGAGCTTTGCCCCCCGCTACCGGCGAAGCCGCAAGAAGGTGAAGAGTGAACTCTTGACGCAGTTTACGGAGATGAGCGGATACAACCGCTGCTATGCGGCCTACTTGTTGCGCCATCAGGGCCGGGGGATCCGGCTGAGAGGGAAAGTGGTGGCGGTGGCGGACGCCACGAAGCGAGTTCGTCGCCAGCGGGCAAGAAAGTATGACCGAGCGGTGCTGGAGGCGCTCAAGCAGATCTGGCAGCTACTCGCCTGTGCGGCAAACGCCTGGTGGCCATCTTGCCCGAAATCGTGCCCATTTTGGAGCGCCATGGGGAGCTGAAAGTGGATCCGAAGACGCGCCAGCGGCTGCTGGAGATCAGCGCCGCCACCATTGATCGGCTGCTGGCCAAAGAGCGGCGCAAGTTTCAGTTCAAGGGGCGGGCGCGGACCAAGCCCGTGCCCGTTGCCCGGAAGTCGGTAGAATACACGACCCAGACACTCCCATCGGGAAGCGCTACCGTCGGGAAATGCTGCTTGAGGCGTCCATCGCTGTGTGGAAGTTGGATGAGGTCTGACCATGTTCTTCCATTGAAATTCATGGCGTAAATGTTCCAGACCTCCGGTGGATTCTGCCGACTGATCCACTGGCGAAACAACAGCCACAATCTTCCACTTTTGTCGAGCAGCAAGTGGGGCTGCTCCTGGAAATTCAGCGGGAGCTTCTGAAAGCGAGACTGGGGATCTTCCCGCAGCTCAAACCATCTCCCGTTCTGCAAACACCTGAGCCTCAATTCCCGATAGGTATGGAGCATGGTTCCTACCTGTGTGCTCTCTTGGCCGGCATCCTTACCCCAATTTGGTCCCGATTCCTCCCAGGCCACCCAGAGCCGATCTTGAAGGTCAAAGACGGCCGACGCATGCACCTCGTACTGAGGAGTGGCGGTCACCGGTATCACTTCACCCAACTGACCTTGCGAACTTACGGATCGCATATAGATGTCGTAGTCGCCATTTCGGTACGTATCCCAGACCACGAGTGCGTTTCCTGCTGAGTCTACGGCCACGGCGGGATCCCAATCATTGGCAGGATGTTCGCTGACCCGTATCTCTGTGGGCCTTGACTCAAAGCCGAGAGCTTGTATGAGAAAAATGTCCGAGTTCTTCTCTTTCAAACCCTGCCAGACCAGCCAAACCTTCCCCTGCCTGTCAGCAAATGCCCGGAAATTGATGTCGTTTCCTGGATGAGTTGTTAATCGAACCGGTGGCTTCCCTAGGCTCGGGGGAAAGCATGGGATTTACTTTCGTTGAGCCAAGCCTTGAACCGGGCGAGCACTACTATTATGTCCGGGTGGAACAAAAAGACAAAAACGTGGCCTGGGCAAGTCCAATCTGGGTGAAGTATCGATAGTGAAATAGGCGCCGCCCCTGACCCGGCTCCGAAGCGCTCGTCATTCTTCACAGGAAGTCCGTACTTTCTTGACACTGCCCTTTTTCGAGATCGTTCAATACAGGGCAACCTCCATGGATTTTTCAGCATGAAATCTCTCCAGTGCTCACTCGCCTCTTTCAACACCACCTGCTGAAAATGATGCTCCATGAGCGCCGCCTCAGCCCACAGTTTGCTCAAAAGCCGGCCCGCCGCATTCGTTCCGCCAATTTGCCTCATTTCCGTTAAATATGTACAATTGAGCAAGTAAGTAGGGAGAGTCACTGACCGTGTCTCAGAGGACCACCTTAGTACTCGGGTTCACAAATACGCTAATGTTTGTGACGAGCCCGACGGCGCTGATTTCGCGAAGCGACGACGAAGGCGACCCGCCTGAGGCGGGTCGTCGAGGAGGAGCGACAAAGAAAGCAGGGCCGTCCCGCCCTCACCCGCAGGGCTGAGGGTCTGGCGGGTGATCTCTTTGTCGTTCGTCGTCGCCGCCCGCCTCAGGCCGGCGACTCCTCCTCTCTTCGCAACCTCGTCTCGCCAGACCCTCAGCAACGTTAGTGTATTTATGAACCCGAGTACTAAGGCACGAAGTACCTTGGTCCGCCGCGAAAAAAAGGAGGTGTACGATGAAATCTGCAATAGCTTTGTGTAGTTCCTGCGTGGTAATTGCCTTTCTTGCTTCCGCGTCAGGTCCGTCTACCGTTGTCGAGAAGAAAACCGTCGCGTTTGAATCCTTGGACCGTTATATCGAGGCCGAGGTCTTCGATCCGGTTTTTCCTGTGGGAGACAGCAACTACCACGCGCTAACCGCCGCCTCGGACGGGAAGATTCACTTCGCCATCAATACCCACGACCCTGACCGCGCCTGCCGCTACTACACTTTTGACCCTGCCACCAAGGCGATAACGTTCATCGCCGAGATCGACACGGTGTTGGGCGACGATGCCAAAACCCAGGTCTCGGAGGGGAAGATCCACACGCCCCTTGTCGAGCACGACGGGAAGCTCTGGTTCGCGACGCAAACCGCGTTCTACGAGGGCAGGTCGCCGGGCACGGGTAACGAGGGCAAGATCCCTTACGCCGCGGTGGCCATTTCATGAGCTACGACCTCAAGACGGGGAAATTTACCGACCTCGCCCGAGTAATCCCGAGCGAAGGCATTATGACAATGAACATGGACACAAAGAACGAAATCCTCTACGGCCTCACGTGGCCCTCCGGCCTGCTTGTCTCGTATGACATAAGGCGCGACGAACTTTGCGCCTGGGGAGCAGTTCAGGGCCGTGGAGAGTGGGGACACCATCCGTGGGAATGGGACGTCATCTGCCGAACCCTTGCGATAGATCCCGAAGGCAACGTTTACGGCTCAACCATGGACGGTATGATCTGGCAATACGACCGTACTCGGACCAGGCGGGTTCACTATATCGACGGCCTCGATCTCTCCCGCGTTCCCCCTATCCAATCCGCTGAAGAAGAGCTCAAACGGGACTTCTATCACAGTTGGCGCGTCATTCGGTGGAATCCCAATACCAACAGTTTTTGGGGTATCCACTTCGAGACCACCACGCTCTTCGAATTTGTCCCCTCCGCCAACGTCCTACGGGCAGTGACTGAACTCCGACCGAAGGCATACCAGGGTATGCTGAGAAATCCGGAGAAAAGTCAGCTTGGGTTCATGATTGGACCCCGGAACACCATCTTCTACCTCGCCCATGGACCGGCCGTTATGGTCCAAGGCCGACACCCGCTCCAGTCCAACCTTTATTTACTCACGTACCAGATCGACAAGGCCCGCTTGACTGACCATGGCCCCATCTTTTCCGAGGACGACAGGCGCGTGTTTTTCGCGGAGAGCATCGCCATCGGACCAGACGACCATATCTACACCGTGGCCTGGGTTGAAGTTACGAACGCGAAACAAAAAGCCGCCCCGTTTGGGCCGGAAGAGACGGTAAATGCTGGATATCAGATCCTACTCGCGCGTCTTCCGAAATGGCACACATTCGTCGAGTAATCTTCGACTATCACCCAAAAGAGCAACGCTCGACGCTTCGGGTGGTGCTGACAAAACGAGGTCCTGATCAAGAGGGTTCCTGGGGATGGACCACCCGAGGCCAAAGGGCGACGATGTCTATTGCGTGTTCCACCCTACCCCGTGAACGCCGGTTCGGTTCAGCACTTCGCTCAACTCGTTAAAGGAGAGCACAAATGAAGCAGCACTCCGCGGGGTCCTGCCCCAATTGCCGGTCTGCATGGGCAAATCTTTCTTGAAAGGATGCACCCCAGTGAGCATCTCGTAGAGCACCACCCCAAAGGAGAAAACGTCGGACCGAGTGCCAGAATACGTGCGGTCGCACCCTCACCAACGGTGCCCGGGACATAAACGAGCGAACCCAGATCGGAGAAGCTGAACTGCGCAGCTCCCTCACCAACCTGACTGACACCCTCGACAATCGGAACAGAACTGCCGGTTACCTCCAGACTTGACAGATCAAAAGGAACGGCCAGCAGCGTACCTTCCCTGGAATAGACCAGATGTCCCGTGGGCACATAACGGGCATCCGTGCCTCCATTGATCACGACCTTGCGCTCACCCGTCTCCAACGACTGCACTACGATCCGTGCATCATTTCAAGAGGCACCCACGTGGGCCGTGAAAAGTACAGCCTCGCCACCAGGCAGGATCTGCGGAAACACATGCGCTACCTCTCCTTCGTCCAGGGCGGTCAGTGGCTCCGGCGAGCCGCCAGTCGCCGCGAGGCGAGAGAGGACCCCGAACCTGTTGCCGATGATAATCGTCCCATTGGAACCCCAGCTTCCGGTATACCCCCATGTGGCTCTTGAGTGATCGTCACCGGTGCACCACCTCTTACAGGCATCTTCTTCAGTGTTCTTGAACCACCGGGACCAAGAAAAAAAGCAACCCATTCTCCATCAGGGGAAAAGAAGGGGAAACGCGCACCTTCAGTTCCAGACAGAGGCGTGGCCTCCCTGGTCCAGGGATCGCACATAAAGTTGCCTGTTCTGCTCCGAGCCAAGGACGTAGACCAGTTGCTTGCCATCGGGCGAAAGGACGGCTGACCGACCCCCCGTTGTGTAGAGAGATTGATCAACGGGCAGTTGGACATGCAAGCGCACAGGAGTTTGTTCTGCCGGAGGAGTAGGCCACAGTACCACCAGTGAAATTACAAGAGCTGCTGTCATCAGGCCCAGCATCACCGATAGAACCATCTGCCGCTTGTCAGACGGCTGCTGTTCAGAGGTGACTTCAACCTCGTAGGCGGCAGGGTCGGCTAGATAATCCTCTATAACCAGCCGAAAATCTGCTGATCCGAGGCAAAGGCTTCTGGCAGCACCTTCAGGGCCACATCGCGGTTGAGCTTGGTGTCGGTGGCCCGATACACCTCGCCCATGCCCCCTTGGCCGATTTTTTCCGTGATCTTGTAGTGAGCGATCGTCTCGCCGACCATTGAACCCTCCCCAGGTCGCGAAATCTTCCATAAATAATAGGCTTACAGGGAGTTAAAGGCAATTAGAATGGCCAAATCAGAGGCAGGAGCTTAGCCGCCCCTATATGGAAAGTTCAAAGCGCACTGGGGCCATCCTGCCTACAATATAAAGGCGTCCAATCACGGCTCCAAATTCATCTTGCGCAGCAGATCGGTAAAGCGAGGGTCGGAGCGCGCGGCATTCGGAACGGGGTATCGTCTCAGCGGAAGTTCTCCACCAGCATCAGGTCGGTGCCAGTCTGATCTTGCTGCGTGTACAAGATCCATTTCTCATCGGGGGAGACGCTGAGTTGAAAGCCCACTGGCTCCTCGATGCTGACAATCGGCTTGGTTTCACCGGTGATGAAGCTAAGAAACTGAATGGAGCGACCATCGCCTGGAATGAAATAAATCCCTCCGCCTGCGACCGCGAAATGAGTGTAGCTGACCGAGTCGAGAACCCGGTGCTCCTCTCCGCCCTCTACTGCAAACTTCCACAGGCTCGTTGTCCCGCGCTCCTTTGCGTAGTAGAGAAATTCACCATCCGGCGACTCAAACGCGGAAGTGCCGCCATCTTTCGTCACCTGCACGGCCTCGCCTCCATTCGCCGGGATCTTCCACACCTGGGGCTGCCCTGTGCGGTTGGACTGAAAGTAGATCCATTTCCCATCTCGTGACCAACTTGGCATGGAATCGTCAGCGGGATCAGTGGTGATGGGTTGAGGCGCACCCCCATTGGCATTGACGACATAGATATCTCTTTGGCCAGGCGCCGAGCAATTGAACGCCAGAAGCTTGCCGTCAGGAGACCAGCCAGGCCAATCTACTTGCGGCCCACCAAAAGACGTTAGCTGCACTGGATTGGACCCATTACTATCGCACACCCAGATCTCTGGGCTCCCCGAGCGTTCCGAGGTAAAGGCGATTCGCCTGCCCTCCGGGGACCAGCGGGCTCCGTAGTCGCGCCGTGTACTTGAAATAAACCTAACAGGCGAGGTGGCTTCGCCCTCCGAGCTAGATATTTCGATGCGCCAGATATTTGAGTTCGAAGCCAACTGCGAGTAAGCGAGACGGAGTCCCTGCTTAGAAACTGCCGGGTGCGCCGTGCCAGCTCCAATAGATGCGAGCGGTCTTAATCCAACAGGTCCGGATGCCGCCAGTCGCCACAGCCTCATGTCGGACCACACATTACCAGAAGCTAAGATGATCTCACGCCCATCTGGTGTCCAGATGGGATCGAGTGGTGTCCCCCTGTTCTCAAAAGTTAGCCGTGTCGGTTCGCCTTGGGGCGTGAGTTGTTCGGAAAGGGCTAGCGAGTAGAGATCACCGACGTGCCCTCCCGAGCTACGAACGAACACCAGGCTGCGCCCGTCCGGGGAGAAGGACGCACCATGGTCGCCAAAAACAGATATTTCGGGTGGAAACGTTATCCGGCGCTTCTCGCGGGTCGCCACCGAGAGCAGGAAAAGACTGAAAGCGTGTTCGGCGGCGGCCCTGTCCGAAACGACCAGCCACTTTCCGTCGGGCGACCAAGCCAGTCGGTCAAATCTCCACATGTCCGCAAACCACTCCCTGATGTCTTTGTCCGCCAGTTGACGTTCCACGCCACCCAAGGATGGGATGAGGAAGATCCCCGCCTTTCCGGCGCCGATGTCCCTCAGGAAAGCGATATAGTGCCCATCGGGCGACCATGTGGGCCAGTAGTCTGTGGCAGGATGGGAAGTGAGCCGCAAAGGTGCTCCCGGTCCGATCAATTTCCTGTAGATATCGAAGTTGCTCTCATCCTCCCCGTTCCAGGAGAATGCGACCTCGTTGCCATCCGGAGAGAAACTCGGACTGAATTCCGAACCTTGATAAGCGGTGAGAGGAACAGGGGTCAGGGGAGCTTCCAGTGTTCTCGTTGTTGGACCCCCAAGCCCAAACCACGCACCCACGATCAGAACAACAACCAGTATCGCACCGGCAACATACCAACCGGCCCGGCTAGTGCGCCTCGGGTAGGCAGCTTGTCGGCTCGGCCCCGATTCCAACTGCCTCTTCAGCGAGCGCAGATCGACCAGCAGGTCCTCGATATGTGGGTAACGTTCTCCGGCACTCTTGGCCAGCGTCTTTCTCACGGTGTGCTGTAGAAGGATTGGTATGTTGTCTGTGTATTGGGAGAGAGGGGGCGGGGCTTCGCTGAGAATGGCATTGCCGGTCTGCATGGGCAAATCTTTCTTGAAAGGATGCACCCCAGTGAGCATCTCGTAGAGCACAATGCCAAAGGAGAAGATGTCCGATCGCGTATCCACCACCTCCCCCCGCAATTGCTCTGGAGACATATAAGCCAGGGTGCCCAACGTTGCACCGGTTTTGGTCAGACTGGCAGAGATGGTCTGCTCTTGGCTGCCGATACCTTCAGCGGGCACCACCTGCTTGGCCAACCCAAAGTCCATCACTTTGACGTGTCCTTCAGGGGTGAGCATGATGTTCGAGGGTTTTAAATCGCGGTGAATGATCCCTCTCTGGTGGGCTTTTTCCAAGGCTTCGGCAATCTCTGCTGACTTTTGTAGCGCTTCCTTCAAGGGT
>JALLOM010000118.1 GCA_027717865.1 Acidobacteria bacterium AH-259-O06
CCGCAACCCCCATCCGCTGCGCCGGCTTTTCTCCTTGCCAGATTCAGTTTGAGCCTTTAATCTGGAGTGTCATGGGTGGTCCAGAGCTCATCTGGCGTCTGGAGGGAGGCTACTCACGTTTCCTAGAAGGATCGCGACTGGAACTGAAGCTGGTGATTACGAGCCGTACACGCCCACTTGAGTCCGAGCGCCACGCCTACCCTTGCTCCAACCTTGCCAATCTCCCACTGCAGCGCTACGGCAAGGGCCAATTCAAGACGCTACCCCCAGCGTGGTCCCTATCTTGATATCACCTGAACGGTTGAGGAAAGTGGCATGGAAGAAGGAGACGAGCCCCGAATTTTTGAGACCGACTCGTGTTTTCTAAATAAAAACGGTTGTCAACTGGTAAAAGCCAAATAGAATGGAAGGGATGACAACTAAAGTGAAGTTGAGAGTTCAAGAAAAGTGGCGCTCGCAAAATTAACCGCCACACAAACGACATTTTGGAGGACTACACGAATGGCTAATCATCTAGCTCGAATTATGGTTTGGATCTTGTGTTGTGCTTTTACGCTGGCAACTAGCTCGGCCTCATACCGGGTTATCCCCACTCCCCACTTCTTACGGAGCGGAAGCGACACATTGAATATTCCCAGGGATCAGCCAGGGGGAGCAAGAGTGGTGGTCCCCGAGGCAGCCGGGAAAATGTTTCTAATTGCCGCAGAACTGCTTGAAAATGAGGCCAATCGTGTCGCGGGGGTGAAACTGGAGTTATCCCACAGATTAGACTGTGCACAGAAGCCTTGCATTCTGTTAGTGGACTGGAGTCGGAAGGCCTCCAAGAGTGCGGATGTGGAACGCTTATTGTCACCGGAAGATTTGCGGGTATTGAGCGACTCGAAAGAGACAGGGCAGGCCTACGTCCTAAAGAGCGATATTAACAGTAACCGAGTTCTCTTGGTTGGTTCTTCTCCCTTAGGGGTGCTGTATGCCGCCACAACTCTTATACAGCTCTGGTCTGGGAATTCACATGGATTGGCCGTTCCTGATGTTCATGTGAGGGACTATCCCGATTTCAAGTATAGATCTGCTTCTGACTGGTTGCTTCGCGCAGAGTTGAATCGTTGGGCCTACGACTGGGGTGATGGCAAGAGAGCCTTCGTGCAGAGGATCAAGCGCAAACTGGACTTTTGTTTGCGTTTCAAAATTAATATGGTCTTGTTCGACGGTTTCGCCTGGAACCCGGAGCGGGTACCTGGTTATGGGGCGATGATGCGCGAGTTGAACGCTTACGCTCGAGAGCGGGGCATTAAGTTGGTCTTCTCGGGCTTCGGCGCCAACTTCGACCCCAAAAAAGTCGAGCCCGAATTTAATATCGGGAGGGTTTACCTCAACCGACGAAACTATCCTTATGGAGCGGTCTACTCTTGTTTTGGGGAACTCCGCACTCCTTTGCATCCTACTCTGGGAACATGTCGAGCAAACGAGGAACTCAACGCGCAAATTGCGCAGGCAATAAAAGATTTTGTCCGTACCGTGGAGCCCGGTGCCCTTTACATCCACCACGAGGACACCGGGCATTTCGATAGGACACAGGAGCGCTGGCGGAATCGGGATGAACTTTGCAGAGCCAGATGGCCCAATGATGATTTTGCAGCCCGGGACGGTGGTGCAGGGGCTATGGCCTACAGGTACTCGAAGATCGTTGAGGCTGTTCAACAAGTAAGGAATCCGGACAGCGGGTACGAGGCCGTGCGCGATTGTACAATTATCTTGATTTCGCCACCGTATGGCATTGACTCGGGACGCTCGGGGCTTGGGCCCGATCCGACGGACGAGGAGCTCAACTGGAACAAGACTCTTGAATTCTGGGCGAACGCTGTTGCTCTTTTACCCTCGGACAAAAACGTGGAAATTGGTTTCCGGGAGATTTTTCCCCGTACCAGCACCGGCCAGTCTTGGTTGGAGGCGTATACACAGAAACTCGGTTCCCTTGGGCTCAATTCAAAGGTTTTCCTGTTCTTTTTAGGTGGAGCCGACCAGTACTCATCTGGGGTCTTTAACTATCCTTATGCGGGCACACCGGTGATGAATGGCATTTTCAAAGGTGCGGAAGCAATTTACAACTTTAGTGGGGGCCTTCATCAGGAACCTTTACAGGTTCTTAACGCTCAGTTTAGCTGGAATGCCGATGCTCCAGGCAACCGGCAACCCAAGACCTTCAAGGCCACCCTCGCCGCCTGGAATGCACTTAGATCCAACGAGGAGCTTCCGGCCGAGATCTTCGGCCCCGGCGGGCTTTTTGAGGAAGCTTGTGTAAAGATTTATGGTCCTGCTGCCGGCAAGAGTATGGCCCGTTTGTTTCACTACTTTGAACCTTCATCTGCGAAGACACTTCCTTCTTTTTACCCACGAAAGATCTACTCACTTGCTGTACTTTGGCGCATTTTTCAAGCCGACAGCCGCTACTGGAGATTTGAACTGGACTCGGATATTCGTCAAACATTGAAATCCCTCCAAATCGACTACGGCGAGCTACAGCGCCGGTTGTCCACTTTTTGGTTCCAGTCTGCAGAAGTGAACGAAAAAGCGAAAATTATGGTCACTGAAGCGCGCAATGCCACTGACCTCTACGAGGACGCGAGGGCAGATTTAAAGCATCTGAGTCGCTGCTTAGATGTAGGCACACACTTCTCTCGGTTATTGGCATCCTATCACCAGGTTATTGCGGAGCATTTTTCGGGAACCGCTAATGAGCAACAAGTGGATAAGAATCTTGCTCAAGTGAATCAACTCTGGGACTACTTGCGTAGCAATTTTCCTTTTGATACGGTCGATCCTAAGGGAGGCGACCTGTCGAGTTGGACCTTGACCCTCCGGGAGCTGCGCAACAATTTAATTGCGTTTGCGCAATCGCACGCTCGCCCGGCCAGCGAATTTCGGTAGCCAGGGTGGAGTTCGCCTCGGACGATGCCGTCTCCCTGGTCTTTACTCTTCTCCCCGGGCACATGTGGGTCTGTTCGACCTGGCGATTTAGCTATTCAATACTTTAAGGAGGAGAGACGTATGACAGATCAGAGTAGTCCCAGTATGGGAAGAAAGTTTACTAATAAGGGCTGGAAGGTGCTGCGAGTTCTTGCCTGGATTCTCGTGGGTGACCTTCTGATTCTCGTGGGTGTTTTTCTTATAGGCACAGCGTTTCTTCCGGTGTCGTGGCCGGCCCTGGTATTGCGGGATGGGGTCAGCTATGTAATTCCCCGTGTTTTTAATCTCTATAGAGGGCAATTTCGCGATGGCCCGATGGTTTTGGGTTATGCCGACAGGCACAGCGTCAGGCCGGGGGAAAGTTTTCATGTCATGTTATCGACTCGCGACGAGGGCTGGTCCTTTACCGGTCACATGGAGGTTTTTCGTATTGGGTGGGAGGGGCCCGACAATCGCCGCTATGTATTTTCGTCGCCCCCAGTTCGGGTTGGCTACACGGAGTCACTGGGGACAGTCTTCTCCACCGGTTGCAATTGGCCTGTTTTCGCTACCATCACCCCAGACCCGAGCTGGCAATCGGGATACTACACGATTGATTTTGTCGATTCGGATGGCCGCCGAATCTCCGAGGTGGCCTATATTGTCGTGCTCAATCCGCAACAAGACGGCGACATTGTCGTGCTTGTGTCAACCGCCACCTATCAAGCCTATAACCAGTGGGGAGGATTCAGCCTTTATTCCGGCGCCTTAGGAGGTACGGACAAAACGACGATGGTGAGTTTTGACCGGCCCACTATCTCGCAATTCCACACCTGGGAGTTCTACTACGTTATTTGGGTGGAAGCGCAAGGATACAAAGTTGATTACATCACTAACTTCGACCTGTACCGGGACCGTGCTTGGGCAGAAAAGTATCCCTTATTCATTGTGCTGGGCCACAACGAGTATTGGAGCAAGGAGGAATTTGATTACGTCGAGAAACGCATTTTCACAGAGGGAAAAGATACCCTTTTTCTGGGGGCCAATCTTGCCTACTGGCAAGTGCGCTACCTTGACATCAATCAGTCACCCGGTGGGGAATTCCTGGGGCGGCAAATGGTTTGCCATAAGCTGCGGCGGGATCCTATTCGTGACCGCGCTGACGCCGAGACTGCCCGCTATCTGATCACCGACCGTTTTCGTAGCAGACATCGAAGACCGGAATCGATGTTAATGGGGGTAATGTACGAACTTGATTTTCGACAAGAACTCCCCTGGTTGATTCCCTGGTCGAAACAGCGCTTTCCAGTGCCCGGGAAGCCCTTTGGTTCTCAACTCTATCCCTATTTTCAGTCAGAGGGTAAGCCTTACTTTCCAGAGTACCACGTAGTCGATAACAGTCTCCCATTTTTTGACGGAACCGGCCTGGAAAAAGGCGAGTCGGTTGGCGGCATCATCGGATATGAATATGACAACCGAAATCCCATGCCCAGCATGGAAGAGCGTCCGATATTTAACGGTCAGCGACAAAAGTACGATCTGGCCGAGGATTGGAAGGCCGGCGTATCCTTAAACGAGCAGATCCCACCTGAAGACATAAAACTGGTTTTCCATGGAAACGCCATTGACGCCTACGGGCGAACGGGTCTGGCCGAGGCTGTTTACTTTGAGGCCGAAAGCGGTGCCAAGGTCTTTAGTGCGGGAACCATCCGTTGGCCTTGGGGGCTGAGTAAGAATGGGTTTGTCAACGAAAAGTTCAAAAAGCTCAACTTAAACTTAATACAATATATGCTGGATTCGGGTCGGAAATGACCGTTTAGTGTTAACCGATTTATGCATTAGGCTCCGAAACCGTTCACCAGGCTCTATTGGAGCCTGCCTTAGCGTTTTAGTGCCTTCGTGCTTTAGTGCTGTAGTCGGGACAGCACGGAAGGCACGAAGGATCTGTCATCTGCGAGTTTGGGTCAATAATGAGTTAGTGTTGTTTGAAGGAATAATATCCTGCCCTGTTTTTCCCAAGACTTTAATTCGGACCGAGGGCGTAGGATGTCTGTTGGTGTTCTACAGCCCTCTTTCTGTCTTTCTGTCTGGATCCTTGAATTTTTCTGTTCGATTTTTTTTCTGTTCGAATCTTTTGCTTGACAACAAAGGAAATAGTGGTGTATGTAGAGCTACTAGCTAGGCAAAAGGCGCTTTCGTTCAGTAAAAGTTGGGTGCTGGCGGGCCAAATGATTCTAGAACAAGCGCGATGCGCAGCAGACAACACGTTTTCTCTATTCTGGCGAGATTAATGCCCATCGAAAGGAACTTTGTTTTTTTTGGGGCTAGGTACGTACCCTTCGAGGGAATTCTCGGGCAGGGCGTGCAGAACGGCTGTGCCAGTGGAGTCCATTTTTTTGAATAAAAGTTCAATTTATTGGACAAAATAAGGATCTTGGGTGGGCCGGTTTGCTTCGGTTTAAAAAAGATAAAAGGTAGTTAATCGATTTATTTGCAGTGATTTGTGCAAATCGCAGGCCATCAGGACCCAAAATTAGGAACGGGTTTTGCGTGTAGATTTGAAACTCGTGTAGATTTGAAACTCAAATTAAGGAGGAGAACAAAATGAAAGAAGCCAACCAAAAAGTTTGCAGAGGTCTTTTGGGTATTCTTATTGTTTTAGTCCTTGCACCTGTGGCAGTACAAGCGCAGCAGACTGCCAGCATTGTTGGCAAGGTTCAGGATGAGACCGGAGCTGTAATTCCTGGCGTCGATATTATTGCAATCAACGAAGGCACGGGATTTCAGCGAGAGACTGTTTCCCGCGACGACGGATCCTACTCCGTCACCCTGCTCTCTTTGGGGACTTACCGGGTCGAAGCCGAGTTACCCGGCTTTAAGAAGCTGGTGCGAAGAGGAATTGCCTTGACCATTGAAGAGCATGCGCGGGTTGATCTCACCCTGGAGGTGGGGGAAATCACCGAGAGTGTCACCGTAGAGGCTGGAGCCGCCCAGGTCGAGACCAAGAAATCCACCATCGCCCATCTGATGGACGAAAAAAGGGTAGAGGAGCTGCCTTTGATTCAACGGGACCCCCTGTTGTTGCTCCGCTTAATTCCAGGGACCGCGTTTCTTAACGTTCGAGAGGAGGGGACACGGGATGTGGAGGTGAGCATCAGCGGCGGAAACCTAATGATGAATTCCTTTCAGTTGGATGGGGCCCAGTGGAACAACGTACAGCGAAACGTGGGCCTTCCCATGCCACCACCGGATATGATCAAGGAGTTTCGAGTCGAAACTAACACCTACGATGCCTCCAAAGGGAGGGGTACAGTGTCCAGTATCAGCGTGGTGACCAAATCGGGTACCAACGAATTCCACGGCTCGCTCTTCGAATTTCATCGCAACGGCAATCTCAACGCGCGCAACTTCTTCCAAGCCGAGTCACCTTTTCTAGTTTACAACCAGTTCGGTGGGGCCGTTGGTGGACCCGTTACTAAAGATCGGACCCATTTTTTCTTCGGCTACCAAGGAACGCGAATTCGGAGAGCTCAAGTAGCCTCCACTGCCTTTCCTCCCACTGACAAGGAAAGACGAGGAGACTTTTCGGAATCCTCGAATCCTCCTATCGATCCTTTGACTGGACAGCCTTTCCCGGGAGGCATTATTCCCTCCGACCGCTTGGATCCAGCTGCCTTGAACATTCTCCAGAGTGTTCCCTCTGCCAACAGTGCAGATGGACGTTTTGTTTCTCAAGTGGGTGCGGGCTCGGACTTTAACCAGTTCCTGGGCCGTGTCGATCATCAGCTGGCCGAAAACAATCGTCTGACGGGCAGATTCTGGAGGGATCTATCCACGCAGACTAAATTCAGGGGAGACATTCCCGGCTGGAGCACGATTAATTTACCTTATTCTATTCACAACATGACGCTTCAGGATACCCATACCTTCAGTCCTGGCTTGATTAATGAAGCCCAAATCTCTTATGGGCGACGCGACGAATCCCAGCTTCACTCGAGTATGCTTGGTCCGAGTGATTTCGGGATTAAGGGGCTGAAACCGGAAATACCCTTCCCCCCAAACATCAGCGTGACCGGTCGTTTCAGCCTTGGAACTGCCTTTCTTGGAAAGCATGTACGTCTGGACAATACCTGGCAAGTCCAAGATAGCGTTCACTGGATGAAAGGAAACCACAGTACGAGGTTCGGGTTTTCTTACGAGAGGCTGCACATGGTCGGTCGTCCCAATTTTGACCAAGGGCTTTTTGGCTTCAACGGAGAGGCGACAGGAAACCCTCTAGCCGACTACATGGTGGGCCACGCCAGCAACCTCTTGTTATTACTGGAGCGCGAGGATCACAAGACCTGGTTGTTAAACTTCTTCTTCCAGGACGACTATCAGGTCTCTACCAATGTCACTCTTAACCTGGGCCTGCGTTATCAGTACGAGGATCCGATAACGGAGGATACCAACAAGATCTCAACTTTTATCCCGGGATTTCAATCCCAGCGTTTTCCCAATGCCCCTGAAGGAATGGCCTTTTTCGGTGACCCCGGAATCACGGAGGCCACGTATTTTGCCGACAAGAACAATTTTGCGCCGCGCTTGGGTCTAGCGTGGGACCTCTTTGGAGATGGGAAAACCAGCCTAAGGGCAGGTTGGGGGCTTTTTTATCAGATGAGCGCTAACGGCTATTCTCAATTTTCGGGGCTCAACCAGCCGTTCCTGCCCGTGTTTACCCTGTTCGGAGTCAATCTTTCGGATCCGTTCCGGGATAATCCACTTCCCAGCGCCGTTCCAGGCCAGATAGCCACCTTCAATCCCGAGACCGGGGAGGCTATATTTTCCGAGCCGGTCGCGGTGTGGACGATCGAGCCTGAAAGGCGCAATGCTTACGTGCAGCACTACAGCTTATCGGTGCAGCGGGAGCTGCCCAGGGACTTTTTGCTCGAAGTCTCCTATGTGGGCAATACGGTGCGAAAATTGCACGACACCGTGCAGCGCAATCCCGCCGACTGTCCAACTCGTAGCCCAGTTGACTGCACCTTAGCGAACCGTCAGGCGCGCAGGCGTTTTAACCCGGCCGGGTTGGGAGAAATCCGCCGATTTGAAGATGGAGCAACTGCTCACTACAGCGCGCTGCAGATGGTTCTGCGCAAACGCTTCACCGACAATTATCTGCTTAACTTGAACTATACCTTGGGCAAATGGATCGACACTACGCCAACAAGTTATCGTGGCAGGGGGGTACACCAGGATTCTGACAACCCTGGAGTGGAAAAGGGGCTGGCGCGTTGGGACAGGCGGCACATTTTCTCTGCCTCTTGGGTATGGAACCTGCCCTGGCTTCAGCAGCACGACTCGGCAGTGGTCAGAAACGTACTTGGAGGTTGGGGACTAACCGGTCTGGTGCACTTGAGCAGTGGTTTGCCATTTACGGTGATCACCGGTCGGGATAACTCGTTGACGCTCAATAATCAGGACCGTCCGAATTTGGTAGGAGAGCCGGAGCTATCCACGGGTCGGCCCCGGGGTCAACAGGTTGGCCAGTACTTCAATAGGGCGGCTTTCGAGGCTAATGCACCCTTGACCTTTGGCAACGTGGGCCGCAACACACTCATCGGTCCCGGTTCTGCCAATGTCGATTTCGGGTTGCTCAAGAATGTCGAGGTGACTGAATCTCAGCGCTTCCAATTTCGGGCTGAGTTTTTCAATCTTTTCAACCGTCCCAACTTTGCCAACCCTATCAACAGCTTGGCTTCAGGGAACTTCGGAAAGATTCTGGCGACCACAACCAATAACGAGCGTCGAATCCAGTTTGGTCTAAAGTACATCTTCTAGCTCAGCCCGCTTTTACACTTGTCGGGCTTTTCATCTGCACAACCTACGGGCCGAACGGGACGACCCGTAGGTTGTGCAGCGCACACGGATGTGGGGGAGTAAGTTCGGCTCTCTCGGATCCACCACTTAATCGGGGAGAAGGACACCATTGAGCCTGAAGAATAAGATAGCAGTTGTCACAGGAGGCGCCAAAGGCATCGGCAGAGCTGTGGCGCTGCGATTTGCTGTTGAAGGTGCCGATGTCACCATAGTCGATCTGGACCTAGAGAACGCCTGTAAAACTAGCGAAGAAATCCAGGCTATCGGAAGAAAATCACTTGCTTTGCAGGTGGATGTCAGTCAAGGTGCCGAAGTGCGTCGAATGATGCAAGAAATCGGAAAAGCGTTTCCGCCTGTCGATATCCTGGTAAATAATGCGGGCATCTCTGGAAAGGCCTGTCCGGTAGTGGATATGGAGGAAGCGGAATGGGATCGGGTCCTCTCGATTGATCTTCGCAGTATCTTTTTATGTTCTAAAGCCACGCTTCCGAGCATGACGGAAAATGGAGGTGGAGCAATTGTCAATGTGGCTTCAATTGCCGGCAAGGAAGGCAATCCAAACATGGCTGCGTATTCCGCTGCAAAGGCGGGCGTCATTGGCTTTACCAAAGCCTTGGCGAAGGAAGTGGTTGGACAGGGGGTAAGGGTCAACTGTGTGACCCCTGCGGTAGTACAAACCACGATCTTGGAGGAATTGACCCCAGAGCAAATCGAATACATGGTTCAACGCATCCCACTAGGGAGGACAGGACGCCCTGAAGAAGTAGCGGCAGTAATCTGTTTTCTCGCGAGTGATGAAGCAAGTTTTGTTACAGGAC
>JALLOM010000119.1 GCA_027717865.1 Acidobacteria bacterium AH-259-O06
AGAGCCATCCGAGCAGGAGGCGATGTACTATCGCTACCTGGAGTTCGCCGCCAAACTTAAGCAGGGCTCGGTTCAGCCTCACTGGATGGCCGACGGCAGCAGCTTCTGGTACGCGGAGGGCGGGCCGGCCAACACGGTTATCTACAAGGTCGATCCGCGAGCCAACACCAAGACACCGCTGTTCGATACCGCGCGGCTGCGCGAGGCGCTTGCCCCTCTGCTCGGCCACGAGCCGCCCGACCAAGGGCTCCCTTTTTCTAACTTCGCATTTCTCGACGGCGAGGAGTCGGTGCAGTTCACCGTGGAGGACAAGGAGTTCGTCCTCCAGCTGGCAACCTACACGATCACTCAAGCGCCTGCCGTCTCAGAGGAAGAGAAAAGCCGGCTGAACCCCCAGGCAAGCGCATCTGGGTACTGGTATCGGGAAGTCCTCTCGCCTGACGGCCGCTGGTTTGCCAGTGTCAAAGACCACAACCTTTGGCTCCGCTCGACCTCCGAGAAGGAAGCTGTGCAGCTCACGCAAGGTGGTCTGGAAGACTACGAGTGGGGCCACGACATCTGGAACCGGTGGCTCCATTGGTCTCCCGACGGCTCGAAGCTCGCGACAAGTAAATAGATTTGCGTCAATTTCCCAAAAATCCCCGTAGTCCACTATTTGCAACCTAGGGAGGAAGTGGAGTGGAAGCAGGATTACAATCCCCGTGCCGGTGAACACATACCGCAGACCGAGCTTTACATCATCGATACTGTCTCCAGGCAGCAGGTGCGGGTCGAAACTGGCGAGGAGCCCCACTACTACCTCTATGCGTACCCCGGTTGGCGCCCCGATGGCTCCGAGCTGATGTTTTGGAAGATGAGCCGCTACTACCAGAAGCTGGAACTCCTGGCCGCCAACCCGCAGACCGGAGGAACACGCATCATCCTCACCGAGACTCAGAAAACCTTCCTGGAGGGAGTTGGGGAACTGTTTACTTGGCTTCCCGATGGAAAGAGGTTTCTGTGGCTTTCAGAGCGCGACGGTTGGAGACATCTTTACCTTTACGACGTGGACGGAACCCTCATCCGCCCGCTGACACCGGGTGCTTTCCCGGTCAGTGAAGTCGTCTCGGTGGATGAAAAGTCTGGCTGGGTCTATTTCACGGCACACGCCGACCCGCAGCGCCTCTATGACACCCATCTCTACCGAGTTGACCTGGAGGGTAAAAGGTTCACCCAACTCACCGAAGCGACCGGTCAGCACGAGATCCAGTTTGCTCCCTCGAAGCAGTTTTTCCTCGACCGGCACTCGACGGTCGCCCGGGCCCCGGTCGTGGAGCTAAGAAGTGCAGACGGTACCCTGTTGCAAACGCTTTCCAAGGCCAGCGCGGACGCTCTTGTACGAGAACTGAAGTGGATACCGCCGGAGGAGTTCGTGGTCAAGGCCGCCGATGGGAGGACCGATCTCTACGGCGTGCTCTACAAACCCTACGATTTCGACCCCAAGAAAAAATATCCAGTAATCGATGTCATCTATGGGGGCCCACAAAGTAGCGTAGTTCCGAAGAGCTTCACCGATTACCCGGCGTACTATATACAGGCGCCGGCGCTGGCCCAGTTGGGATTTATCACCTTTATCGTGGACGCCCGCGGAACGCCGGAACGCAGCAAGGCGTTTCGGGACGTAATCTATGGGAACATCGGGCGCTATGAGATTCCGGACCACGTGTCCGCACTGAGACAATTGGCTGAAAAACGGGCCTATCTGGACTTGAGTCGAGTGGGGATATTCGGCCACTCAAGGGGCGGATACTTTACGGTCCGCGCCCTGTTGCTCGCCCCCGATGTGTATCACGTCGGTGCGGCTTCCGCCGCGCGAGTGGATTGGGACAGTGCGGAGGCTTTCATGGGCCCGCCAGACAAAAACAAGGAAGGATATGAATATGCCTCCAATCTTCGGCTCGCGGATAAGCTCAATGGCAAGCTGCTGCTGATCCACGGCACCAGCGACGAAAGCGCTCCATTCTCACACAACATGAGGATGGTGGACGCCCTCATCCACGCCGGTAAGCGCTTCGACCTGATTGTGATGCCCGAGCAGCCTCACCCGTTTTCTCAAGGCAGCGCAAATAACTACAGGCAGGAGGCCATCCGCCGCTACTTCCAAGAGCACCTGAAGCCGTAAGCATATTCCCGGGTGTGCCGGTTGAGGTTGGAGCCTCGAGGAGGAGTACTCAACAACACCGACCTCAACCGGTTCGAAGAGCTCAAACGCCTGGTGCCGACGGAGTGATTCCCACCGCGTATGTGGAACAAAGCGCAAACCGGTTATTCTAGTTAACATAAGTCTCCGCAACCTGTTGCACACACTTGACTTCCGCCTCCACACTTAGAGTTCCTACCGGCCTGAATACTGTCACATGGACGTATAGTCGGCTTATCGGAAACTCACTGTCGCTTCGCCGGCTGTCGCGAACGGCTTTTCGCGAGAGAAGCTTGGGTTAGAAAGCAGATCGGTTCACTCTTTCTTCATGCTGCTCACCGTCCTAAGCACCCACCCTTGCGTGCCTTTTTGCCACTTCACCTTGGAATCTCTCAAGCCTGAGCCTTACCCAAAAAAATCAACACGTTAGACGATCACCTGAAGAAGAAGGGCTTGGATCTGCGGATTTCGCAAAAAGAGATGGCGCAGAAAATCGGAGTTGAAGTACCGGCGATCCGAAAAGCCCCGATAGAAAATCACACGACCTCGACCACTGGCTTATGGCGGGGAACTTCAGCCAGCCGTCGGTCCCGAGTCAGAAGAGGCGAGTCGCATGCTGCTCCAGGATGCGCCGAAACAGCCCGGCCTCAATATTACTGCCGCTGAGAATCAAAACCACGTTTTTCCCCGCCAGCTGTCGGCCAACTTTTCTTGCTGCCGCCAAGGCCGCTGCACCCGCACCCTCAGCGACGTTGTGCGTGGTCCGATAGAGATGGTAAACGGCCCCGGCAAGTTCCTCCTCACTAACCGTCACAATGTCGTCTACGTGCCGACAAATGATAGAGAAGGTCAGTTCAAAAGGGACGCGTGTAGCCAATCCATCCGCCATCGTGTCACAGCAGTCGGTGGTTTGGATCTTCCCCTCCTTCCATGAGCGATAGACCGACGGAGCTCTCTCGGCCTGTACGCCTACCACCTTTACACCCAAAGCAACGGCTCGGATGACCGTGAGGACACCCGAAATGCCACTTCCACCACCCAGCGGAACGAAAATATAGTCCGGACGAGGAAGATCCTCCAAGATCTCCAGCGCGTAGGTGCCGACTCCATGGATCAGCATCGGCTCGTTGGCGGAATGAACGTATCTTAGGTCCTCCTTCTCCTGGATCTCCTCCACCTTTTCTCTGGCCTCATCGAAATCGCGCCCGTAAATCATTAGTTCAGCTCCAAAGGCTTCCATTGCCTCGTTCTTCTCCGGATTGTTTCCATGCGGAATGCTGACAATGCAGCGGACACCATGAAGTTTCGAGGCCAATGCGATCGACTGCCCGTGGTTGCCCCGAGTCGCAGTAATCACCCCTCGACGCTTTTCCTCATCACTCAAGTTACTGATCAGGTTGATCCCACCTCGAATCTTGAATGAACCCGTGGGATGATGGTTCTCATGCTTCACATAGGCCCGACAGCCAAGGAAACGATCCAGAAGTGGATAGGGGATGAGGGGAGTGGGACGAAGATAACGGTAGACGGATTTGCGGGCCTCTAAGATTCCCTGAAAACTGACTTCCATTGCGTTTCGTGACTTCGTGCTTTCGTGCTGTCGTGCCGTGGTGCCGTCGTGCTGTGGTGCTGTAGTGACTTGGTGATTTTCATCCATCAGAGCTGCGACCGTGAGGGAGCGCGGGGAGCCCGAAACACCCTGTTCAGTCTCCTGCCGCTCCTTGACAGTCGCGGCTCTGTTGCACGACGGCACCACAGCACGAAAGCACGAAGTCACATATTCTTATAATCCGGTCCTCCCCCTCCCTCCGGTGGAGTCCAAACAATGATCTGATAGGGATCCATAACGTCGCAGGTCTTACAATGCACGCAGTTACTGAAGTTCACTTGCAGACGGGCCTTGTTGTCCTGCTCAACCATTTCGTAAACATGAGCAGGGCAAAAATGTTGACAAGGATTCCCGTACTCGCGGGTGCACCGATTGTGACAGATGTCAAAGTCTAAAATCTTCAGGTGGCAAGGCTGATCCTCTTCATGAGCAGTGTTGGAAAAATAAACATCCGTCAGCTTGTCAAAGGTGAGCCGGCCGTCAAAGGGCATTGTCTCACACTCAGCATCGGGTTTTCCGGAGTAGTCTTTGAGCTTCTTCATCCGAGCATGGCCAGGCATCGTGGATAGTGGATCCTTCAGCCCTCGACCGTTGCTTAGAAATTGCAGACCCGTAAGGAACATCCCTGACCAGAAGCCTCTCTGAAAAGCCTGGCGAAAGTTACGGACCCTCCAAAGTTCCCCTTTAGCCCAGCTCTTTTCGAAACGATCCTGGTAGCTTTTCAAGGTGGCCGCCGAATAGTCGCCCTTCAGCAAGGCTTCAAAAATCGTCTCCGCTGCCAGCATTCCTGATTTGATGGCCAAATGAATCCCTTTCAAGCGCTGGGCATTCAAAAATCCTGCGGAATCCCCCACAATAAGCAGGCCATTCGCATAAAAGCGAGGCATCGAGTAGTATCCGCCTTCAGGGATGGCTTTGGCCCCATAGGAAAGCACCTTGCCACCTTGCAGTATTTCCCGGATGAAAGGGTGGGTCTTGAATTCTTGAAAGAGATGGTGTGCGTCCAGGCAGGGATTCTCATAGTCCAGACCGACCACATAGCCAAGATCAATCAGGTTGTCATTCATGGTGTAGATAAACCCCCCCCCGAATTCCTGTGTGCCAAGCGGGAACCCCAGCGTATGGTAGACCAACCCCGGTTGGATATCCCTGGATACCTGCCAGATCTCCTTAACTCCGATGGAGTAAATCTGGGGATGACGCCCTTCGTTCAAATTCAAGCGGCGTTCGGCTTGGAGAGTCAGCGTGCCGCGGGGACCTTCACCCAGCACCGTGACCTTGGCTAGAACATCGATTCCAGGCTCAAAATTCAGCTTCGGATTACCGTCTTTGTCCACTCCCTTATCGCCAATTCGTACTCCAATCACTGAATCACCCTCAAATAGCAGTTCTACGGCCGGAAATTCAGGGTAGACGTCAATGCCGTTTTTCTCACTCAGTTCAGCCATCCACTTCACAAGCCTTCCTAGAGAGGCCACATAATAACCATGGTTTCTGAGGGGAGGCGGAGTGATGGCAGAGCGAAAACTTTTGTTCTTGCTCAGGATGTATAGTGCATCATCCTCAACGGGCGAATCATAAGGCGGAGTCTCACCGTCAAATCCTTCCAGAAGCTCATCAAAAGCACGCGGATCGACAACTGCCCCACTAAGGGCGTGCGAACCGATCCCTCTGCTTTTTTCGATGACCAAGAGGGTCAGATCGCCGAGTCCCTGGCCCGAGTTTTGTCCCCACTTTACGGCGTCATTGTGTTTGCGAACCAACCTGGATAAGTGCAGCGCTCCCCCCAGGCTGGCTGGGCCAGCACCCACAAAAAGAACGTCGACCTCAAGTTGTTCACGCTCCATTTTGTTGCTATGTTACCACTGTTCCACGCTCCAGGTTCCAGGTTTCAGGTTCCAAGTTGAAGGTTCCAGGTTCCAAGTTGAAGGTTGAAAAGTTGGAAGGTCTGAAAGTTGGAAAGTTGAAAGTGAGAATGGGGCCATCAAATTGAACCTTCAACCTTCCAACCTTCAAGTTTTCAACTTTTCTGACTGACTCCTGGTTCCTGACTCCTGACTCCCGGTGGTTGTCCGTGGGTTAGCCAAAAATATTTGAAACTTTTCCCCAAAACGATCTTCTATAAATCGAATGAACAGGAAGTGGTGTGAGAAGATGAATTGTGATCGCAAAAAGCTAACCCAGTTCTTGTCCAAAGAACTGGATATCGACAATAAATTGGACTTTCTTTTCCATTTGGATGATTGCACTGAGTGCTGGGAAGAGGTGTACAACGCGATCAAGGCCCAGCACCCTCACTATTACAAGAGTAAGGCCCGTCGAATGAAGATTTCCGAAAAGGAAATCGCACAGTTCGATAAGGAAGGGGAAGTCTTCGAAGTCGCTTGAGGGGGCCGTGGGGTTAAAATTTAAATTTTGGCTCAAAATTTAAATTTTAAAGACACGGCCCCCTCCTCACCCCAAACTGCGCGCACTGCGCTGCTGGACCAGAGCAAGTGAAACCAGAAAAGCCATTAAGCCAAAGACGACAGTAACCACTACAGAATAAAACAAAGACGGAAATTCAATTTCCAGGATTGAATTTTGCCGATAAAGGGCGTGACGCACAGCCGCAACTCCGTAAGTGAGGGGATTGATCTTCATAATCCATCTGACCCAGAGGGAAGCGCCAGAAGGAGGGAAAACAGCACCGGATAGTAACCACATGGGGAAAAGAAGAAGATTCATGATGGCGTGAAAACCCTGCGTAGACTCGATCCGCCAAGCAAAGGCAAAACCGAATGCGGTCAATGAAGAGGCGATGAGAAAAAGGATTCCCACTAATAGTAGGACCTTCCCAGGATCCAAAGAAATCCCAATCAAGGGAGCCAATAAGACAAAGAGGAATCCCTGAAGAAAGGCTACTGTCGCTCCACCCAGAATCTTACCGAGAGCCAATCCCGACCTGGACACGGGGGCAACCAACACGGAAAGTAAAAACCCCTCTTTGCGGTCTTCAATGACCGAGATGGTGGAAAAGATGGCGGTGAAGAGGATAATCAGGATGATTGTTCCCGGATAAGCGTATTCCAGATAGTTGATACCGGCTGGTGCTGAGGGAGGGCGAAAAGAAGCACCAATTCCCGATCCGATAAGAAGCCAAAAGACTAGAGGAGTTCCGAATGCACCCAGCAAACGGCTGCGCTGCCGATAGAATCGCACCAATTCTCGCCACCACAGAGTGCCGATGGGTAAAAGAAAGTTCATATCCCACGGAATACACGGAAAAGTTGACGGAGTCAATTGCTGCGCTCGTGCTTTCGTGCTTTCGTGCTGTGGTGCTGTAGTGCTTTCGTAGTGCTGTGAGATTGTGCTCGGGAGGCACGAGTGCCCCAAGAAGGGCTACAGTGGCGGATAAAAGGAGTCTAGGCCTCACAGCACCACGGCACCACAGCACGCCAGCACCACGGCACCACAGCACCAGTTGACAGCAGAAAAAGAGCTAGCTACAATGGGGGTGAACAAAAGGTGAAACTATGGTGGTCTGCGCTTCATCTCTCAAAGGGGCAGCGCTTAGGAAAAGAGCACATACAGAATTTCTCCCCACGGGTATTCAGCCCCTGGACCTTTTGCTCTCAGGCGGGATCCCGCGTGGGCAAATGACAGAGATCGTAGGGTCCCTTTCCAGTGGGAAAACCAGCCTTCTTCTTTCAATCTTGGCTCAAGCCACCACACGAGGAGAACTGGTTGCTTACATTGATTCCTTCGCTTCACTGGATCCGGCTTTTGCTCGAAAAGCAGGCGTGGACCTGCAGCGCCTACTTTGGATCCGTGGTGAAACTTCCCTTTTGCCGGAGAAAGCCTTAAAAGCAGCTGACATTTTGGCCCGGGCAGGCGGTTTCGGGGTGGTGGCACTCGATCTGGAGACCCAAGCAAGAAAGGCCAATCGTGGAGTCGTTAGAAAAATCTCTTTCCATTGCTGGTTCAGGTTGAAACGTGCTGTGGAGGGGACAGCCACGATTTTACTGGTATTGGGAAATGAAGCGGCAGCCGGAAGTGCAGCATCTGTGGTGATCTCTCTTCGACGACGTAAAGCTCAGTGGTGTTCCACCACTCAAAATTCACCTATCAGGCACGCCTGTCTCAGGCATGCCTGTCTCTTGTGCGGTATTTGCAGTGAAGTTGAACTGCTTCGAGGTAAAAATCCCAATCATGCCACGCTTTATTGCCATTTTTAGCTCCAACCCGTTCCATACCCTCGCTGTTGCTCAGATACTCTCTCCCCGTATCGGAATTTGTCCCCCAGATGGACTCCTTCTAGAGGTTGCAGCTCGATATGAACGGCAGACTCTCAAGAGACTACTTCAGGAAACAGAAACAACTGGCCAGCTGAAAACCGGAATCGCTTCTACACGAATCGCTGCGCTTTTTGCGGCCAAAACTCGATCCGGGACAGTTGTTCCGCCCGGTAAGGAACGTGATTTTCTGGCATCTTTACCCGTGAGCTTACTCTCCCTGATAACCCAGGAAGCCGATCGTAAACTTCTTCTGACGTTTTTCCAATGGGGGGTCCGCACTCTGGGCGAGCTGGCAGCCCTGCCGGAAGGAGAATTGGCTGCACGCCTGGGCCAAGCAGGACTTCGTCTGCAGAAAATGGCACGCGGCGAAGACACCGAACTTTTCCAATCCTATGTGGAGGGGCCTCATTTTGAAGAAAGTCAGGAACTGGAATGGACGCTGGATTCGCTGGAACCGCTCACTTTTATCCTGGGAGGAATCCTGGAGCGGCTCTGTGCTCGCCTTCAGAGCTATGGTTTGGCCGCTGATTCTCTCCAGCTCGTCTTGCGACTGGACAATCACACTTCCTACAAACGAACCCTCCGCTTGGCTTTTCCCATGCGGGATCCAAAAGTTCTCCTTTCACTTCTGCGTTTAGATCTTCAATCCCATCCGCCCAACTCGGCTATTGTGGGAGTTTTGCTTCAAGCAATCCCAGCTCCTCCACGGGTCATTCAACATTCACTGCTTGAACCTCCTGTTCCCAGCCCCGAGAAGTTGTCCCGTACTCTGGGCCGGCTAAGCGTGCTGCTCGGAGAGAACAATATCGGGTCTCCCATTTTGCTGGATACTCATCGTCCGGATGCGATCGCGGTGGAACCCTGGCCGTTAGAACAAAAGAGCCAACGCGCTTCGCGCGTAGAGCAAAAGAGCAATAGAGCAAAAGAGCCAACGCGCTTCGCGCGTAGAACAAAAGAACAAAAGAACAGAAGAGCAGAAGAGCAAAGGGAAGACATTCGAAATTCAGCATTCGACATTCGGCGTTCAACATTCGACATTCGGCATTCGCCCCGGCTTTCCCTGCGAAGATTCCGGCCCCCCAAAGCAACAAGCATTCGATCCGATCAGATTGTGGTTTGTGCCGGACCTTGGCGCTCTTCTGGAGATTGGTGGACAGGAACGTCTCACAAATGGTCACGCGATGAGTGGGACGTGGAGGTGCTGGATGGATCAATATGCCGGATCTACTGGGATCATCGCAAAAAGACCTGGTTTCTGGAAGGGATTTACGATTGACAACTGACAGCTGACACAGACATAGATGCGCAGATAACAGACCACAGACCTTGAGCAACGTGCCACCAGCTGAGCGGTGGTTCTATTGCTCTATTGTTCTCGGCGCGAAGCGCCGGTCAGCCATGTACATCGAGCTCCACACTTACAGTGCTTTTAGTTTCCTGGAGGGGTCTTCTCCTCCAGAAGAACTGGTGGAAGAAGCTGCACGTCTGGATTATCCGGCCCTGGCTTTACTGGATCGTGACGGAGTTTACGG